>DATLQW010000192.1:0-80426 GCA_035535035.1 Acetobacteraceae bacterium | reverse complement strand
TGCCCCGCACGTAGCGAAACCACGCCGGATGACACGCTTCCATCGCGGCGTTCCGTGCCGGGCGCACCGCGGCACGGAACAAGAACGAAGCGGACAGATCACGAGCTACAAAAACCGGACACATTGACTAGCTAGCAACAGGGGTGCGCGTTCGGCCGTGCCGCCGGCCGGTTGCCGGCCGGTTCCGGGCCGGCGCCGCGGATGCTGCTGACCTGCGCCGCGATGACAGGAGCAGCCCTGTCGCTGACAGAGCAGCCCTTGCCGGTTGCCGCGTGCGGCGCGATCCTCTCCGCGCAGACAAAACCACCGTGGGAAACGCACATGTCCATCTTCGTCATCGGCGGCGCCGGCTTCATCGGGATCCGGCTGATTCCCCTGCTTGTTGCCAGGGGCGAACAAATAACCTGCATGGACATCAATCCGCAGTCGCCGGCACTGGCGGTGCTTGGCGAACGGGTGAATCTGGTACGCGGCGACGTGACGCAGTTCGACGACGTGATGGCGGCGATGAGCGCGGCGCGGCCCGAGCGGGTGATCAACCTGTCCTACATGCTGGGCAGCGAGCATGCGCCGCACGTGGCGCTGAAGCTGAACATCGTCGGCATGGACAACACCTTCGAGGCGGCGC
This sequence comes from Acetobacteraceae bacterium, assembly GCA_035535035.1. Classification (GTDB taxonomy): domain Bacteria; phylum Pseudomonadota; class Alphaproteobacteria; order Acetobacterales; family Acetobacteraceae; genus JASHVB01. Next base: position 79,798 of record DATLQW010000192.1, on the reverse strand, counting down.
GGCTGTGCGGCGCAAAGCACGTCGTGTACGCCAGCTCGCTGGCGGTGAACGGCGAGCAATTCCATTACGGTGACCGGCCGATTACCGAGGACGACTTCCGGCACGGCCACGTGCAATACGCGATGCACAAGATTTTCAACGAGTTCCAGGCGCAGGACTACCGGGAAAAATTCGGCATGACGATCACCGGCGTGCGGCCGGCGAACGTGACCGGGCCGGACAAGGTGCGCGGCTCGGTCGATCACGTGAACTGCATCACCCAGCCGGCGCGCGGCAGGCCGATCAGTTTCCCGTTCGCCGATGCGATGCGCTGCCCGATCCACGTGGACGACGTGGCCGAAGTGTTCGCTCGCGTGCTGCTGGCCGACAAGCCGAAGCACGCGGTTTACAGCACGGGGGGGACGGCGATCAGCCTGGGCGACCTGGCCGTCATCGTCCGCGGTTTTCTCCCCGACGCGCGCATCACCTTCGAAAAGCCGAGCGGCGGCAAGGAGATTTCCGGCAACTATCTGATTGACAACACGCGCCTGGTGCAGGAGTTCGCCGTGCAGTACCGGCCGTATCGCGAGCGGGTGCTGCAGATCATCAACGAGGTGCGCCAGCAGGAGGGGTTGCCGCTGGTCAAGGGCTGAACGAGACGGCTGCCGCCGGTTCCGATCCTGGCGGTCGGAGCCGCGGCAGCCCCCACTGCGATTTCCCCCAACCGCTCCCTCAGAAGCTCACCCTGCCGAACGCCGCCCGCAGCGCGGCATACAGCAGGCCGCCGACCAGGAACCCCACCAGCGTGCCGTTCATCCGCACGTATTGCAGGTCCTTCCCGACACTCAGTTCCAGGCGCCTGGTGATCGTCGCGGAGTCCCAGCCCGCCACCACCTGGGCGATGAACTCCGACAGCCGCGCCTGCGCAACCGGCAGCATCGAGCCGACCAGGCCCTCGACCGCGGTCTGCACGCGCGCTCGCGCGACCGGATCGCTCTCCAGCAGCGCACCCAGATTGCCCAGCGCCGCCTCCAGATAGGCGACGGTCCGCCCCGACGGACGCCCGGCGTCGGCCTCCATGGCCAGCCGCAGCCGCGCCCAGATATCCCACAGCCAGGCCTGCACCGTCTCGTGCGCCACCACCCGCCGGACGGCCGCGCCGATTTCGGCCGAGCGCCGCGGGTCCTCCTCCATGCGCGCGATCTCCCGCCGGACCCATTCGTCGAACGCCGCGCGAAGCTCGGAGCCGTCCGGGCTGACCTTGTCCAACTCGGCGTTCACCGTCGCCAGCACGCGCCGCGCCACCGACGCCCCCAGCGCCCATCCCACCAGCCGTCCGCCCTGCTCGCGCACCCGCTCCTCGATGGCGGTGCGCAAGGCGTCCTCGCGCCGGGCCAGCAGCGCCTTGAACTCGGCCAGCACGAAGCTGAGCACTTCCTGGTGGCGCCCGCCTTCCACCAGGCTGGCCAGCGCCCGCGCCACCAGCCGGCCGGCGCCGGGGCCACCCACCAGCCGAGGCACCAGTCGGGCAAGCAACCGCCGCGCCCGGCCGTCCTCCACGGTCGCCAGCAGCTTCGGCAGCATGCCGGCGAGCGCCAGGGCCGCCGGATGCGCGGCCTGCGGGTCGGCCAGGAAGCGGTGCAAGATGCCCGGCAGGTCGAGCCGGCGCAGCACCCCTGCCACTTCGTCGCCGGTGAAGACATGGGTGGCGACGAAGCGGCCCAACGCGCGCCCGAGCCGCTCCTTTTGGTTTGGCAGGATGGCGGTGTGCGGGATGGGAATGCCAAGCGGGTGGCGGAACAGCGCGGTGACCGCGAACCAGTCGGCGATGCCGCCGATGAAGCCGGCCTTGGCGGCGGCCTGCAGCAGGTCGGGCCACCAGCCTTGCGGGAGCGCAAAACTCGCCAGGGTCAGCGCGCCCATGAGGACCAGCAGCAGGGTGGCGAAGGCGCGGTGCCGGGCGAGGTCGCGCCGCGCTGGAGCGTCAGGGTCGGTCATGCGCGCGGTTATGCACCGTCCGGCACGGGAATAAGAGCGGGGGTCGGGCCTGGGTGGGATTGCCGGGATGCGGCCAGGGATCTTGCACCGGGAGCAGTGCGGGCGACCGGGACCATGGCCGGGTGCGGCCGAGACTGCGCTGCCACGGGGCTGACGTTCGCCGAGGTGGCCGTTCGCGCGAGCCATTCACGGCGGCGGAGCACCGCGGGGCCTGCTCGCACGGCGTCGGCAGGGAAGTCGGAGCGGCGGCAAGTCGGCGCCGATCCGGACACCGCCCCTACATCGTCGCGCCGATCACCCAGGGCGCGAACTCCGCCGCGCCGAAATCGAAGCTTTCGCTCTTCGTCCGTTCGCCACTCGCCACAAGCAGCATCAGCTCGAAGATTCTCCCCCCGCATTCCTGCACCGACTCATCGCCGTCCAGGATGGTGCCGCAGTTCACGTCCATATCGTCCTCGATGTGGCGGAACATCGGCGTGTTGGTCGCCAGCTTGATGCTTGGCGCCGGCTTGCAGCCGAACACCGACCCGCGGCCGGTGGTGAAGCACACCATGTTCGCGCCGCCCGCCACCTGTCCGGTCGCCGCCACCGGGTCGTAACCCGGCGTATCCATGAACACGAACCCCTTCGCCGTCACTTGCTCCGCGTATTGCACCACGTCCACCAGGTTGGTGCTGCCCGCCTTGGCCATTGCGCCGAGCGACTTTTCCAAAATCGTCGTCAGCCCGCCGGCCTTGTTGCCGGGCGAGGGATTGGCGTTCATCTCGGCACCCTCGCGCCGCGTGTAGTCCTCCCACCAGCGCATCAGCGCGACCAGCTTTTCGCCCACCTCCCGCGACACGGCGCGGCGGGTAAGCAGATGCTCGGCGCCGTAGGTCTCGGGGGTTTCCGAGAGGATGACGGTGCCCCCGTGCCGCACCAGCAGATCGCTCGCGGCCCCCAGCGCGGGATTGGCGGAGACGCCGGAATAGCCGTCGGAGCCGCCGCATTGCAGTGCGACTATCAGTTCGCTGGCGGGCACCGGCTCACGCCGCACCTGATTGGCCTCCGCCAGCACTGCCTTTACGAACTCGATGCCGGCCGCGACAGTTTTCCGCGTGCCGCCGATCGTCTGGATGTCCATGGACTTCAGCCGGCCGGCCAGCTTTTGCTCCTGCACCAGGCCGCCGATCTGGTTCACCTCGCAGCCTAGCCCCAACACGATGACATGGGAAAAATTCACGTGCCGCGCGTAGCCGCCAAGCGTGCGGCGCAGCAGGCGCAGCCCGTCGCCTTCGCTCATGCCGCAGCCGGTCTTGTGGGTGAGCGCAACGACGCCATCGACATTGGGATAGTCGGCCAGCGGATCGTCACCGGTGAACGGGTTGCGCCGGAACATGTCGGCGACCAGCCCGGCGACGTGCGCGCTGCAATTCACGCTGGTGAGGATGCCGATGTAGTTGCGCGTCGCCACGCGGCCATCCGGACGGCGGATGCCCATGAAGCTCGCCGGCGCGTTGGCCGGCGCGGTGGGCTTCGCATCGACCCCGTAAGCGTAGTCCTTGGCGAAGTCGCCCATTTCGCAGTTGTGCACGTGGACATGCCGGCCGGGCGCGATCGGCACGGCGGCGAAACCGATGATCTGGCCGTAGCGGCGCACCGGTTCTCCCTCCGCGATCGGGCGGACGGCGACCTTGTGGCCGGCGGGAATGCGCTCGGCGGCGGTGACGCCGGGGGCGATCGGCGCGCCAGGCAGCAGGGTGGTGCGGGCGATCACCACGGCGTCGCCGGGATGCAGGCGGATGACGGTGGGCTGGGCCATGGTGCGTCTCCTTCGGCCGCACGGCCGTGCAGCGGCCGGCCGCCCGGCTATAGCACGGAGGGTCGGGGCGAGCGACGCGCGGCGGGCCGCCGCCCTCCCTTGTCGTGCGGCGCCTCTGATGGGCTAATGGCGGGCGATCAGATCGACAAGGAGGGATACATGGCCAAGTACACCTGGGAACACGTCCACCTGCGCTCGCCGGATCCGGCGGCGACCGCGCAGTGGTATGCAGACAAGCTCGGCGCCGAGGTGATCCGCACGCCGCAGCCCGACGGCTCGATCCGCATCGACCTGAGCCTGACCGGCCAGAAGATATTCATCGCCAAGGCGGACCCGGCAATGACGGGCGCCTCGCCGCAGACGCCATACATGGGGCTGGAGCATTTCGGCCTGACGGTGGAAGACATGGACGCGGCCGTCGCCGAGCTGAAGGCGAAGGGCGTGGCGTTCACCATGGAGCCGAAGACCATCCGGCCCGGCGTGCGCATCGCCTTCCTCACCGCGCCGCAGAACGTGTCGATCGAGTTGATCCAGCGCGGCTAGCCGGATCGTTGTACACCTCTCCCGCAGAACGGGAGAGGTCACAAAACATGCCCATCAACCCAGCCGACGGCCCGATTCTCGGCACGCTCTACGGCAGCGACGCGATGCGCGCGGTGTTCGACGAGCGTGCCTACTTCCAGCGGATGCTCGACGTGGAAGCGGCATTGGCGCGCGTGCAGGCCCGGCTCGGCATCATCCCGGCCGACGCCGCGCCGGCGATCGAGGCGGCCGCGCGCTACGACAACCTCGATCCGGCCGAGCTCGCCGCCAGCGCCCGCAACGTCGGCTATCCGGTGGTGGGGCTGGTCGCCGGCCTGTCGCGCGCCGCGGGCAAGGCGGGTGCGTGGACGCACTGGGGCGCCACCACGCAGGACATCATGGACACCGCCACCGTGCTCCAGGTCGGCGAGGGCCTGGCGCTGGTCCGCATCGAACTGGTGTCCCTCCTGCGCGCCTTCACCGCCCAGGCCGGCCGCCACCGCGATACGGTGATGGCCGGCCGGACCCACCTGCAACAGGCGCTGCCCACCAGCTTCGGGCTGAAATGCGCGGTATGGGCGTCGCCCTTCATCGGCCATTTGCAGCGGCTCGACCAGTTGCGTCCCCGGGTGGAACAGGTGGAGTTCGCCGGTGCCGCGGGGACGCTGGCGTCGCTGGGTGCGCAGGGCATCGCGGTGATGGAGGGGCTGGCAGCGGAACTGCAACTGGCCGCGCCGACCGCCCCCTGGCACGTCTGCCGCGAGGCGCTGGCGGAGACCGTGGCCTTCCTCGGCATCATCTGCGGCAGCCTGGCCAAATTCGCCACCGACATCATTCTGCTCGCCCAGACCGAGGTGGGCGAGGTCGCCGAACCCTATGTCGCCGGCCGCGGCGCGTCCTCCACCATGCCGCAGAAGCGCAATCCGATCGCTTCGGAATACATCCTGGCCGCATCGCGCGGCGCGCAGGCGCTGGTGCCACTGATGCTTGGGGCAATGGCGCAGGACCACGAACGCGCCACCGGTCCGTGGCAGGCCGAAGCGCTCGCTCTGCCGCAGGCTTTCGTACTGACCCATGGCGCGCTGCTGCAGGCGCGCGCCATCGCCGAGGGCATGGTGGTCGATGCGGCCCGCATGCGGCGCAACCTCGACCTGACGCACGGGCTGATCGTCGCCGAGGCGGTGATGATGGGGCTGGCGCCGTTCCTCGGCCGCGGCGAGGCGCACCACGTGGTGAAACACGCCTGCGACGCGGCGCTCTCGGAGGGCATCGGTCTGCCCGACGCGCTGGCGCGCGAGCCGGCGGTGGCGGCGCAACTGGACCGCGCGGCGATCGAGCGGCTTACCGACCCGGCACAGTATCTCGGCAGTACGAATGCGTTCATCGACCGCGTGCTGCAAGCGGCGCGGGAGGTTGTCTGAGTTTCCGGCCCGCGGCGAGGCAACCATGCGGACCGAAACGGCGGCAAGGAAGATATCATCGCGGCGCGCACGTTATCGTAGGACGAAACCATATGAGCGCGCGACCCATATTCTATTTTGCAACGGTAGCACGAATATTGATCGACATCTTCTCATGCAATGAGGCATATTCCTGTTGCCATGATGTTCCTCACCGACTTCGCCGATCAGGCGGTCATTCTGCCGGTTGTATTCGCGGTTGCCATCGTGCTCGCGATGCAGGGTTGGCGGTACGGCGCGCTGGTTTGGCTCGGCGTGGTGTTCGCCACGTTCGGCCTGATGCTCGTCCTGAAACTCGTCTTCCTGGCATGCGCCCCGCTGCGCGGCCCGATCGACATCCACAGTCCAAGCGGCCACGTCGCCGCCGCCACGGTGGTGTCCGGCGGCCTGGCGGCGCTGCTGACCCGGCGGCGCGCCACCATCCTGCCGATCGCCATGCTCGCGGCGGTGGCGATCGGCGTCTCGCGCCTGGTGCTGGGCATGCACTCGCTGCCGGAAGTCGTGTTGGGCGCGCTGGTCGGGCTGGCCGGCGCCGCGGCATTGCTGACGCTCGCCGGAGCACCCTCCGCGCTGCGGCCGGGCCGCCTGCTTGCCGTAGTTGTCATCGTTGCCGCGCTGTTCCACGGCATGCATCTGCCGGCCGAGGCGGCGATCCGCCACACCGCCTTCCACGCGGCCCAACTGCTCTCGGTGTGCCAGCCGCCGGCCGGCCTCGATGCGCGAGGCGTTGTCGGCACGACGCTGCCCCGGCCGGCACGGTAATCCCTGTGCCGCCGGAGCCTCGCCTGGCGCTTCCAACCCCGGGCGCGCTGCGTCGCGGCGGTTGCGCATGGCCGGCGGCGTCAAGATCACCCGACCAGAAGCGCCCCACGGCCTGCTTCAGTTCACGCCGGCTCCGGAAAACATCATCCTGGTTCCCCTGCCGCTTCCCCTGGCGCCCTGCGCGCCGGAACTGAACCCGACGGAGAACGTCCGGGAGTACCCGCGCGCCAACCGGGTCCGCAATCTCGTCTGGTGCACTTGCGAAGCCGTCGCGTGGGCGAGCCAACGCGCCGGAGACTGCCTGGTCACCGGCCCCGAGGGCGGCGGAACGACCTGATTGCCCTCACCCTCGGCGCCGCCGCGCCGCGACCCCGCCGAAGGCGGGAGAGATGGACTAACCTGCTTCATCCAGGTCGGCGCCCCACATCTTTTCCAACGCGTACATCGTGCGTGCCTCCGGCTTGAACAGGTGCACGACGATGTCACCGGCGTCGATCAGCACCCAGTCCGAGCCGCCCGCACCCTCCACCTGCACGCGCCGCAAACCCGCCGCATGCAGCTTCTCGCTCAGATGTTGCGCCATCGCGGCGATCTGGCGATCGGCGAGGCCGGTGGCGATCACCATGCGGTCGCAGAACATCGCCTTGCCTTCAAGATCGAGCGTGACGACGTTTTCCGCCTTGTCATCGTCCAGGCTGCCGACGATCACCGATTGCAACCGCTCCAGCGCCGTCGGCTCCGCCGCTTTGCGCCGCGCGCGCGGGGCCGCCTTCGGCCCGGCGGCGATGGTTTTCTTGCGCGGCGAGCCGGGTGTCTTGTCGGCCGCCGGCATCGGCGGCTTGGGCCGCTTGCGGGCGGTAGGCTTGTGACGCGCGGGCGAGGCAGGCGGCGACGGTTTGGCTATGGCACGGCTCCTTTGGCACCAGCGCGGATCGCGGTGGCGGAAACAGCATTCTGAGGCGTGGTCAGCAACACCCAGCCCGGCGCCGCGCCGGGCAGCGTCGCCGCAGCGCGTTCCCGACGGCGCGTATGCCGCATCCGCCGCGCCGCCTGACCCGCCAGCGCGCGACGTGTATAGCCCGGACGCGGCAGCACCGCGACCGGAATACGGCGCAGCATCTGCTCCCAGCGCCGCCAGTGCGGCAACTGCGACAGGATGTCGGCGCCCATCAGCCAGACGAACCGCACACGAGGAAACCGCCGCAACAGCAGCCGCAACGTGTCGATGGTGAAGCGGGTGCCCAGCGTCGCCTCCATCGCGGTGGCCAGCACGCGCCGCCCGTCGGCGATCGCGCGCGCGCGCGCAAGGCGCACCGCCAGCGGCGCCATGCCGTCGCGCGGCTTCAGCGGATTGCCCGGCGAGACCAGCAGCCATACCTGATCCAGCCGCAATCGCCGCAGCGCCAGCGCGGCAACGTGGCGATGCCCGGCATGTGCCGGATTGAACGATCCGCCGAGCAAGCCGACGCGCATGCGCCGCCGGTCGCCGAAACGCGGCAGCCTATCGACCGCGCGCGTGTTCAGGGACGCACCTGGCCGGTGCCGCGCACGACGTAGCGATAAAGGGTCAACTGCTCGAGTCCGACCGGGCCGCGCGCGTGGATGCGGCCGGTGGCGATGCCGATCTCCGCGCCGAAACCGAATTCGCCGCCGTCGCAGAACTGCGTCGAGGCGTTCCACAACCCGACCGCGGAATCCAGGCCGGCGAGAAAACGTTCCGCTACAAGGATGTCTTCGGTGACGATGGCGTCGGTGTGTTCGCTGCCGTGCCGGGCGATGTGCGCCAACGCGGCATCGACGCCGTCCACCACGGCGACGGACAGCACGGCGTCCAGCCACTCGGTGTCGAAATCCTCCTGGTCCGCCGCCGGCAGGTCGGCGACGATGTCGCGCGCGGCGGCGTCGGCGCGAAAGTCGCAGCCTAACGCACGCAGATCGGCGACAATCGCGGGCAGCAGCGCGGGGGCGATGGCACGGTCGATCAGCAGCGTCTCGGTGGCGCCGCAGATGCCGGTGCGGCGCATCTTCGCGTTGGCGACGATCCGCCGCGCCATGGCGTGGTCGGCGGCCGCGTGGACGTAGGTGTGGCACAGCCCCTCGGCGTGCGCCAGCACCGGCACGCGGGCCTCGCGCTGCACGCGCTCCACCAGCGATTTTCCTCCGCGCGGCACGATCAGGTCGAGCAACCCGGCGGCGGCCAGCATGGCGGCGACATAGGCGCGATCGGCGCTGGGTGCGACCTGCACGCAGGCGTCCGGCAATCCCGTTGCGCGCAGTCCGTCCACCAGCGCGGCGTTGATCGCCTGGGCGCTGCGCGTGCTCTCCGACCCGCCGCGCAGGATCACCGCATTGCCGGATTTGAGGCACAGCGCGGCGGCGTCGGCGCCGACATTCGGGCGGCTCTCGTAGATCATGCCGATAACGCCGATCGGCGTGGCGATGCGCTGGATGCGCAGCCCATTCGGCCGCACCCAGTCGGCCAGCACGCGGTCCAGCGGGTCGGGCAGCGCGGCGACGTCCTGCAGCCCCTTGGCCATCGCTTCGACCCGCGCCTCGTTCAACGCCAGCCGGTCGCGGAAGGCGGCGGTGCCGCCGGATGCCGCCAGGTCGGCGGCGTTGGCAGTCAGGATGGCCGGTGCGTGCGCGCGCAACGCGGCGGCCATGGCGTGCAGCGCGTCATTGCGCTGCGCCGCACTGCCGCGGGCAAGCGTGTGCGACGCGGCTCGGGCGGCCTGCGCGGCACGTTGCAGATGCTGGGCGGCGTCGGCCTCGATTGGCATGGGCGGATCCCTTCGCCTGGTATTTTGGCGCCATTGCGGCGGGGTTGCCAGGGGTGGTGCGTTGCCGCGGCCGCGACCCGCATCGACGGGCGGGCGCATTGGGGCTACGAATTGCGGCAAGACCACACTGATTGCATCGCCACAACAGGCCCGTAGGCAAGCCGCGCAGGGCCAAGGGGAGAAACCCGATGATCACCAAGTTCGACAGCTCCTACGCCGGCCATATCGACATGGAGGACCTCGGCTACGGCGGCGTCCCGGTGAATGACCGGCGCTACCCGAACGAGCAACTCGCCACCACGCTGTCCAAGGCCGAGGAGATGGCGAAGCTGATGGATCGTATCGGCTTCAACGCCTTCTGGATGGCGGAGCACCATTTTCAACCCGAAGGCTATGAATGCATCCCCAACGTGGTGCTGATGGCGCTGCATCTGGCGCACCTGACGCGGCACCTGAAGATCCACTGCGGCTTCAACATTACGCCGATGTGGCATCCACTGCGCCTCGCCGAGGACTACGCGATGGCGGACATCCTCAGCAACGGGCGCGTGGTCTTCGGCGTCGGCCGCGGCTACCACACGCGCGAGGTCGAAACCTTCGGCGCCCCCCTGCTCGACCAGGCGGCGAACCGCGAGCTGTTCGAAGAGCAGGTGGACATTATTTTCAAGGCGTTCGAGAGCGAGAGTTTTTCCCACCGGGGAAAGTATTACACGCTGCCGCCCGAGGTGCCGTATCGCGGCTACGCGCTAAAGGAGCTGACGCTGGTGCCGCGTCCTCTGCGCCGGCCGGTGGAATGCTGGCAGCCGATCCAGGGCGGCTCGCAACGCGCCTTCGATTTCATGGCGAAGCATGGGATCTGCGGCGTGATCGGCGGCGGTTCGGCCGAGGGCGGCGCGGTGGATCGCCACATGGTGGCGTTCCGCGACGCCTACGCACGCGCTGGCAAGCCGATCGAACTAGGGGAGCGGCTATCGCTCGGCTACCAGTTCTTCATCGCCGACAGCCGCGAGGCCGGCATGCGCGAGGCGGCGAAGTACTACGAAGAGAACATGAAGATGTTCGGCGAGCTCCGCCTGGTGCGGGCGATGACCGACGAACAGATCGAGACGATGCGCGATCCGGCGCGCGCGCCGTTCGCCAGGCTGCCGCGTATCGAGGACGCGGTGAAGGCCGGCGGCTTCCTCACCGGCACGCCGGATGACATCGCGGAGCAGTTGAAGGCGGTGGAGAAGCGCTATCCGGGGCTGGATCGCGTGACGTGCAGCATGTCGATCGGCGTGCCGCTGAATGCCGCGCTGGAGCAACTGCAACGCTTCGCCGAGGAAGTGATGCCGGCGTTCGAAGTTGCGAAGCTGGCCGCGCCGGCGCTGGCGGGCTGAGGGCAGAAATTTCCCCCTCCCCTGTGGGAGGGGGAGCCTCTTGCTTCCCGCGACCTGCGCAGTTTCATTCCGGGCGGGTCCGCCGCCGCCGACGCGTGGTCAACGGGCAACGACCGCTGGCGCAGAGGCCGGCCGCGACGCAGGTTGCCGCGTGTGGTCCCACCGACTAGACGATTCGGATTTTCCGGAGACGACCCGATGCCGACCGAACAAAGTGTGATCGCCCGCCGCGACGGCCGGGCCGGCCGCATCCTGCTGAACCGCCCGAAGGCGCTGAACGCGCTGGACCTGGCGATGATCCGGTCGCTGACGCGTGTGCTGGCCGAATGGCACGACGATCCGCAGGTCCACGTCGTCGTCATCGAGGGTGCCGGCGATCGCGCGTTCTGCGCCGGCGGCGATATTCGCGCCCTGCGCGACAACCAACTCAACGGCAATCGCCCAGCGGTGGATGCGTTCTTCACCGAGGAATACGCGCTGAACCGGATGATCGCCACCTATCCGAAGCCCTATGTCGCGCTGATCGACGGCATTTGCATGGGGGGTGGCATCGGCGTGTCGGTACACGCTCCGTACCGCGTCGCCAGCGAGCATGCGATGTTCGCCATGCCGGAGACCGCGATCGGTTTTTTTCCCGACATCGGCGCGACATTCTTTCTCCCGCGGTTGCCGGGTCGGATCGGCACGTATCTCGGCCTGACCGGCGCGCGCATACAGGGCGCCGATGCGGTGCATGCGGGGCTGGCGACGCAGTTCACCCCACGCACGCAGCTTGCCGCGCTGTCGCGCGCACTGGCCGAGGACGGCGCGGGGGCGCTGGCGGAATACGCGACGCCGCTGCCGGCGTTTTCGTTGGTGGCGCAGCGCGCGACGCTGGACCGCTGTTTTGCTGCCGGCACGGTACCGGAGATCGTGCAGCGTCTGGAATCGGAAGGGGGCGACTGGACGAAGCGCACGCTGGACATGCTGCGCGGGGTCTCGCCGTCGGCACTGTGCTGGACGCTGAAGGCGCTGCAGCGCGGCGCCGGCATGACGCTGCCGCAGGCGCTGGACGCCGAGTTCGCACTCACCCACACGACGATGCGGCACCCCGACTTCGCCGAGGGCGTGCGCGCCATGGTGGTGGACAAGGACCGCCAGCCGCGTTGGCAGCCGGCGCGGATCGAAGACGTGGATCCGGCGGCGATCGCGGCGTTGTTCGGGTGAACTCCGGCGTTGCCGGGAGCTGACGCTGTCACGCGAGGAATTGGCCCGGTCATTGGCGCGTTGACCACCGCCGGTGGTCGGCGCGCAATGCCAAACCAGCCATCAGGAGGACGCATGCCCGCTTTCATCTGCACCACCTGCGGCACGCAATATCCCGCGCAGGACCAGCCGCCGGCGGGCTGCGCGATCTGCCAGGAAGAACGCCAATACGTAAACCCGCTCGGCCAGGGCTGGACCACTCTGGCGGCGATGCGGCGCACCCATTTCAACGCCTTCCGCCAGCACGAGCCGGGCCTGACCGGCATCGGCACGATGCCAGCCTTCGCCATCGCCCAGCGCGCCCTGCTGTTGCGCACCGAAAATGGCAACATCCTGTGGGACTGCATCAGCTTCATCGACGACGCGACGGAAGAGATCGTGCGCGCGCTCGGCGGCATCGCCGCGATCGCGATTTCGCACCCGCACTATTATTCGTCGATGGTCGAATGGAGCCACGCCTTCGCGAACGCGCCGGTCTGGCTGCACGCAGCCGACCGGCAATGGGTGATGCGCCCCGATCCAGCGGTGGCGTTCTGGGAAGGCGAATCCAGGGAACTCGCAGCCGGTGTCACGCTGATCCGCTGCGGCGGCCACTTCGCCGGCGGCACGGTGCTGCATTGGGCGCAAGGCGCGGGCGGCAAAGGCGCGCTGCTGTCGGGCGACATCGTGCAGGTGGGGCCCGACAAGAAGGTCAGCTTCATGCGCAGCTATCCCGACCTGATCCCGCTCGACGCCGGCTCCGTGCGGCACATCGCCGACGTGCTGGAGCCCTGGCCGTTCGACCCGATCTACGGCGCGTGGTGGGATCGGGTCATTACCAGCGGCGGCAAGCAGGCGATGGCGTATTCGGTGCGGCGCTATATCGAGGCGGTGAGCGGACCTCCGGTCGAGTTGTGAATTTAGCAAACGGCAAGAAGCTGCGCGTCTGAGAATTCGGTTGATCGCGAGCAACGCCGCTGGCACCTTGCACGCGAAAGTTGCGGGATCAACTGCAAGAACCCGCGTTCATGGAACCGAACAGGCCAGATGTGACCGGCACAATACGACAGGCCATCCTCGTTCTCGGCATGCACCGCAGTGGCACCTCCGCCTTGGCGGGCATCAGTCACCTGCTCGGCGCCGCCGCCCCTGCCGGTATGATGGAGCCGGAGGCCGACAACCCGCTGGGCTTTTGGGAATCCGGCCCCATTACGGCGCTCAACGAAGCGATCTTCAGGGTCCTTGACTGCGCATGGTGCGATTCCCTGGCGTTCGATTCAGCGAACATCGGCCCGACGTCGCGCAGTGAGCTGGCACCCCTTCTCGCATCGGTGCTGACACAGGAATTCGGCGACGCAGCGTTGTTCGTGATGAAGGACCCGAGGTTCTCCCTCGTACTGGATCTCTGGCTACCCACATTCGTTGCGATGAACGTGTCTGTCGCGCCGGTGCTGGCGCTGCGGCATCCGGCCGAGGTCGCATCCTCATTACGACGGCGCGACGACATGCCGATCGAACTCGCTGCACCGCTATGGCTGCACTACACGCTGGAAGCCGAGCGCCTGACGCGCGGCCGGCGGCGCGCCGTGTTGTCCTACGACCGGATGTTGCAGGACTGGCGCGGCTGCCTGGCCCGAATCACCGCCGAGGCTGGCATCGCCTGGCGAGTCCCACTCGATTCCGCCGCGCCGGCGGTCGGCGAATTTCTGCGTCCCCACATGCGTCATCACCACGCCGCGGCAGGCAAGGTCGTGGTCGGCCGGCCGCCGCTGTCCGCCTGGATCGCGGAAACCTATAGCGCGCTCCGCTGCATCGAGGACGGCGAGCGCGACGCCCACCATGCGCGGTTGGATCGAGTGCGCACGGAATTCGCCGTATGGCGTGCCGGCACGCCACATATCAGCATGGCTGCCGCCGCCGGTCGGGAGCCAATCACGATGAGCAATACGCCGGCAACAGCCAGTGCCAGTCCGGCTACGTCGTCAGGCCGCAAGGTCGCCTTCAGCTAAGCAGAGATTCGTGGCTTGGCCAACGGAAGGTCCCATCTTCTCACGGTTGAGCTCCTTGTCCGCTGCGTGGATCGCACCGCCAGACCGTTGGTCAACCAATCGGAATCTGCTTAGCGCCGGCTGAATATCAGGGTGAACGCGATTTCCACCTGACCCACCGAGCGCTCCAGGGCCACATCTGTCATGGAGCTTGCCCGGCATTGCCGGGAACGGCAGGGTGCCGGCGGCAAGACAGACGGGAGTCACCCATGCTCCGCCACACCGCGACCGCTGCCGGTCTGCTTTCGGCATCCCTTTGGGCATCGCTGCTCTGGGCGTCGCCGGCGCGCGCGGAGACGCTGCTGCACCTGGACGACACCGAAACGGTCACCGTGGTGCCCGACGAATTGGCCGCCTCGCTGCGCGCCGAGGCCACCAGCGCCAGCGCGGCCGGCGCGCAGCAGCGCGTCAACGCGGCGATGACCGACGCCTTGGCGCATTCCCGTAAAGTCGCCGGGGTCACGGCCAGCACCGGCGCTTACGCCGTTTGGCATGTCGGTCCTACGCCGCAGGACAGCAGCGCGCGATGGCAGGCGAGCCAGTCGCTGGAACTGACGAGCCATGACGGCGCCGCCTTGCTGACACTGGTCGGCGCCCTGCAACACAATGGATTGGCAATCGGCGAACTTGGCTGGCGGCTGTCGCGCGCGGCCGAGCGCAAGGCACACGACGAGGCGACCCGCAAAGCCATCCTGGCGTTGCGCGGCAAGGCGCAGGAAGCGGCCGGCCTGCTCGATCTGCGTTTCGACTCGTTCAAGGAGGTGCGGCTGAGCGGCGCGGCTCCGATGCCGACGCCACGCTTCGCCGGCGCATTTGCCGCCATGGCGGCACCGGCGCCGCCGAACGCCGTGGCGACAAATGTGCCGGTCAGCGCCAGCGCCGAAGCCGACGCGATCCTGTTGGCGAAATGATTGCATGACACCGCCTCGCCAGGCATCCGCACACCGAGCCGGCGGCGCCGCAACGGAGGCGTTGGCCGCGGCGCGTCAGGGAACCCGCGACGCCTATGCGCACGGCGCCTTCGACCAGGCGATCGCGGCACAACGCAGCATCCTCGCCGAGGCGAAGGCGCAAGACGCCGCGACGCCGGACGATTTCCTGTTTCTCGGCCTGATGCTGTACGGTGCGCAGCAGCTCGCGGAGGGCGTCGAAATCCTGCGCGACGGATGCGGGCGGTTCCCGGACAACGCGCCGATGCACGAGAATCTTGGCGTGTTCCTGCTGCAAGCCGGTGACACGGCGGGCGCCGTCGCCGAATCCAGGCGGGCCATCGCGCTCGGCTCCGACAGCCCGAACGTGCATGATTGCCTGTGCGACGCATGGGCGCAGATCGGCCGGACGGACGAAGCGATCGCCGCCGGGTGTGCGGCCCTGGAGGCCAAGAATCACAAGTTCGGCGCCCGCGAGCCGCTCGTTGCCATCCCGGACGGGATGCCGCCGCCGTTCAACTGGGGGCACCCGCAGGAGAACGTCATCGCCTATTGCCTGTGGGGCAGCGAGCCGCGCTACCTGGTGCCGTTGTCGGAAAACGTGCGCATCGCGCCGCACCTGTTTCCCGGCTGGACGGTCCGGCTGTATCACGATGCTACAGTGCCGCAGCCCTATCTGCTGGATCTTGCCGGCCGCGGCGTCGAGCTCCGCACGATGATCCTGCCCCCCAACGTGCCGGTGCACCGCAAACTGCTGTGGCGCTTCGAAGTGATCGCCGATCCGGCGGTGCGCCGCTTCCTGATCCGCGACGCCGATTCGCTGCTGAGCGTGAAAGAGCGCGTTGCGGTCGATGCGTGGCTGCAGTCGCGCTTCTGGTTCCACAGCATGCGCGACTGGTACACCCACACCGATCTGCTGCTCGCCGGGATGTGGGGCGGCGTCGGCAACGTGCTGCCCGACACCGCCCGGCTGATGCGGGCCTATACGGCGTGGCGCATGGAAAATAACCACGTGGACCAGGACGTGCTGTCGGAGGCGGTGTGGCCGACCATCCGCCACCACTGCCTGATTCACGACAGCATCTTCACCGGCTGCCTGGGCAGCGTGGCATTTCCACCATTCGGCCATGCCGCGCCGGGGATGCATGTCGGCCAGAACGCGTTCCTGCATTTCAAGCGCGGATAGCCGCCGCGCATACCCGGCGACCGCCGACATCACGCGTCCAGATCGGGGGTTTCCCCGGTCGAGTTGACGTCATCCCCAAAGAAATGGCGAACCTGGGCGACCTTGGTCGATGAACCAAGGTCCCTTCGCACGCAGTCGGCGACAAGGTCTCGCGCGGTTGCCAGGAGAGTGGCGTCGTCCGCTTCGCGTTTGGGCCACAGGGCGAACAGAAATGCCGCGGCGTCCTTGTGCCGCGGCACGAACCCGACGGCGAGCCGCTTGCGGTCGCCGGGGCATTCCCGATAGCCCACGCGGAACAAAGAGCCCAACCGTTCCGCCGAACGATCGAGGCCAAGGTTCACGGCGCCACCGAACGCGTCCAGCTTTATGGACCACGAACTCTTCGCGGTCGCCGATGGCGGCGAGCATTTCGTCGAGGTGTTCGATGAACGGAAAAATATCCGTATCACTCATCCATGGTTTCCGGCGCAACCCTGCGGAACCGTGCACGATGGACCGTCGGCGAACCGTATAGCGGCGCCAGTACCATCGCCTTGCGCAGGAACAGGCCGATGTCGTAGGCGTCGGTATAGCCGACGCCGCCGTGCAACTGGATGCAGGCGCGCGTCACGGTCATCGCCGCATCCGAGGCGCGCATCTTGGCGCGCGACACCGCTGCCTGCCGCGCCGCCAATTGCGGTTCGCGATCCATCACCGCGGCCGCGCTTTTGACCACGGCACGCGTCAGCGACAACTGGATCTGCATGTCGGCCGCGCGATGTTGCAGCGCCTGGAAGCTGCCGATCTTGCGCCCGAATTGCTCGCGGGTCTTCATGTAGTCCAGCGTGATGGCGAAGGCGCGATCCGTCAGCCCGAGCAGATAGGCGGCGCTGGCAAGGATCGTCTGTTCCAGCGCGGCGGTGGCATCGCCCGCGATCGGCACGGCGGGCGCGTTGTCGAAGATCAGCGTGCCGAAATTGCCGCCGTCCTGGGTCTGCTGGATTTCCACATACACACCGGGCGCGGTGCGTTCCACCAGCGCCAGCCCGCCCGGCACGGTGACCAGGAAGGCATCCGCGCCGGCCGCCATCGGAACGAACAGCTTGCGCCCGCTCAGCCGCTCGTCGCGCAGTTCCGTCGCGCCGGTCAGCGCCAGGCTGTTCGGCTGTTCCTGCCACGCCGGCAGCACGATGCGCTCGCCCGACAACAACTCGGGCAGGTGGTCGGACGGCAGCAGCACCGCGGCCATCGCGGCGGGGATCAACGGTTCCGGCACCAGGCCGGCGCCAAGCTCCTCGGCGAGTCCGCACAACTCCCGCGCGCCGAGGCCGGAACCACCGGCGTCTTCCGGCACGCGCAGGCCGAGCCAGCCCATGTCGCACATCCGCTGCCAGGTTGCGCGGTCGAAGCCAGGCTCGGTGAAGCGCAAGGCGCGGATGCGCTTGAGATCGCCCTTGCGTGGCGCAATGCCCGCCGCGCTGTCCTTGAGCATCTGCAGATGTTCGAGCGGGTCCATCATGGCGCCGGCTTCCTTCCGATCACTGGCCGGCGCGGTGCAGCTTCGCGCCGGTGCGCGCCTGCAACGCGTCGAATGAAAGACCCGGTGCCATGTCGAGCACGACGAAGCCGCGATCGGTGACGTCGATCGCCGCGAGGTTGGTATAGACGCGCTTCACCGCGCCCACGGCGGTCAGCGGATAGGAACAGCGCTGGACCAGCTTGGAGGTGCCGTCCTTGGTGGTGTGCTCCATCATCACCCATAGCCGCCTGGCGCCGGCGGCCAAGTCCATCGCGCCGCCCACTGCCGGCGCGGTGTCGTTCTCGCTGGTGGCCCAGTTGGCGATGTCGCCGTTGTCGGCCACCTGGAACGCGCCGAGCACGCAAAGGTCCAGGTGCCCGCCGCGAATCATCGAGAAACTGTCGGCGTGATGGCAGAAGCTGCCGCCGGCGCGCAGCGTGACGTATTGCTTGCCGGCGTTGATCAGCCAGGGATCGATCGCGTCCTTCGGCGGCGCGGGTCCCATGCCGAGCACGCCATTCTCGGAATGGAAGATCACTTCACGATCCAGCGGCACGTGGTCGGCCACCGCGGTGGGAATGCCGATGCCGAGATTGACATACCAGCCTTCCGGGATGTCGCGCGCCACGCGGGCGGCCATCTGGGCGCGGGTCATTGGCTTGATGTCGGTGACGGCGGTATCGGGCATGGGTGTTTCTCTCCCCCGCGCGTGGGTGCCTTGGCGGTCCTGCGCTGGTGTAGCGTGGTTCGCCTGCGCGGCCAACCGCCGGGGCGTCCGCCTGGCCCGCTTGTGGAAACCGCCGCGGCCCCGGTTGCCGGATCGTTCGGCAGGATGCCGGATCGCATCGCCATGCCGGCGATCGCCGCCGGTTGATCGAGAGACCCAGAATCGCGGACAGGCGCTCGAAAGAAATGGCGGCACGTGGCTGCCGTCGTCCGGACCATAAGCGCACCATGCAGGGTGCCCGGACGGATGCTTCGCTGCGCCAAGGCGACGCCCGGACGCAGGCGACTCGCATAACGCGGGTCGTGGTTCCGCGTCATCCCCGCATTCGCGGGGATGACGATGAAGGCGGCTGCGATGACGCCACTTGATTCGGTTAGGTCTCGTCAGGGAATACCAGCTCGAACACCTCGTCATACGGCACGTTGGCCTCGGCCGGCAGCACGTTCATGTGGCCGGGCATGCGGCCGGCCACCGGGTGGATGGCGTATTTCACCGACGCGGCTGCGTTTTTCAGCGTATCGGCCATCTCGCGCAGCGCGCGCTGCGCCCGGGCCACCGTCATGCCGTAGCCGGGCACCACGATCACCTTCGAGGCGTTCTTCATGATGAACGCCGCGTCATCGGCATTGCCGCTCGGCGGCGTTCGGCTTTACCTGGCTAGCTGACTACGGGAAGGCTATCATCCCCGATCCCAAATGAGTACGTGTCAATCTCAGGAGTCATACATGCTGGCTATTAAACTCCCCGATGACGTGGAGCAGCGTCTCGACGCGCTCGCCAAGGCGACTGGACGCAGCAAGGAATCATACCTCCAGGAGGCGATTGTCGAATACATCGGCGACCTTGAGGATTATCATCTTGCCGACCAGCGACTGGCGGATATTCGCGCAGAGCACGCCGGCACGATCAGCCTTGCGAACGTTGGGCGCGACCTTGGCCTGGCGCATTGACTTCGCCGAGGACGCACGGAAGGAATTGCTACGGCTTGACCCACCGGTAGCGCGGCGGATCCATGCATTCCTGGCGGAGCGGCTTGCGCCACCGGACGATCCACGGAGCATTGGCGAAGCCCTGAGGGGCCGAAGCTAGGCACCTACTGGAAGTACCGGGTGGGCGACTGGCGGATCATCTGCCCTGGAACTCATCGCGGCGCTTATCGGGCACGATGAACAACAGCAGACCACCCGGGTCCATGTCGTCGAGGTAGCGCAGCCCGCACTGTGCGGGCGTGGCACGGGCCTCGAACTTACTCTCGACAACAAACATCCGCTTGCCTCGCGAATCCTGCCTGGACACGTCATAGCCCGTCAGGTCAGGGCGTCCCCCTGACGCGTCACCTGAGATGCGGGATTGGTAGCGGGTGATGTCGAAGTGCAAGCCAAGGTGTGGCGACCACAGGGTCGCACAGCCGGCTCGGAGCTTCTTTCGGATGGCCGCGGGCGTGCGCTGCGGCAGGTAGTGGAGAGCGTCCGTTGTCAGGTCTTCATGGAAGGTTTCGCGATACGGCAACTCCGCGAAAGAGATTGGCGATCTCTCGACCTCCTCATATGCGCGCCGCGGGCTCAGTGCCCCAGCGCCTGCACGATCTCCTCGGTCATTTTCTTCGCGTCGCCGAACAGCATCATCGTGTTGGGGCGGAAAAACAGCTCGTTGTCCACCCCCGCATAGCCCGATGCCATTGAGCGCTTCACGAACAGCACCGTATGGGCCTTTTCCACGTCCAAGATCGGCATGCCGTAGATCGCCGATTTCGGGTCGGTCTTCGCCGCCGGGTTGGTCACGTCGTTGGCGCCGATGACATAGGCCACGTCGGCGGTGGAGAACTCGTTGTTGATCTCCTCCAGCTCGAATACTTCGTCGTACGGCACGTTGGCTTCGGCCAGCAGCACGTTCATGTGGCCGGGCATGCGGCCCGCCACCGGATGGATGGCGTATTTCACCGTCACGCCTTCCTTCTTCAGCGTGTCGGCCATCTCGCGCAACGCGTGCTGCGCCTGCGCCACCGCCATGCCGTAGCCGGGCACGATGATCACCTTGGAGGCGTTCTTCAGGATGAAGGCCGCGTCGTCGGCATTGCCGGTTTTTACGGTGCGATCGCCCGCCGGCCCGCTCGTGGCCGCAGTGCCGCCCTCGCTGCCGAATCCGCCCAGCAGCACGTTGAAGATGCTGCGGTTCATGCCCTTGCACATGATGTAGGACAGGATCGCACCGGACGCGCCGACCAGCGACCCGGTGATGATCAGCGCGAGGTTCTGGATGGTGAAGCCAATGCCCGCCGCTGCCCAGCCCGAGTAGCTGTTCAGCATCGACACCACCACCGGCATGTCGGCGCCGCCGATCGGGATGATGATGAGGAAGCCCAGGGCGAACGCCAGCAGCGCGATCAGCCAGAAGATGACCTGATGGCCACCACTGGCGACGAAGGCGACCACCAGCACCAGCAGCAAAATGGCGAGTCCCAGGTTCAGCTTGTGCTGCCCCGGGAAGCTGATCGGCGCGCCGCTCATCAGCGCCTGCAGCTTGGCGAAGGCGATCAGCGAGCCGGAGAAGGTGATGGCGCCGATCGCCAGGCCGATCGACATCTCGATCAGGCTCTCGATGTAGATGGCGTGGGGCAGGCCGATGCCGAACGCCTCCGGCGCGTTCAGCGCCGACGCGGCGACGAACACCGCCGCCAGACCGACCAGCGAGTGGAACGCCGCGACAAGCTGCGGCAGCGCCGTCATCTGGATGCGCAGCGCGACGAAGGTGCCGATTGAGCCGCCGATGACGATGCCGAGGAAGATCAGCCCGTAGCCGACCCCTCCCATGCCGTGGTGCAGCAGCGTGGCGACCACCGCCACGGCCATGCCGGTCATGCCGAAGCGGTTGCCCTGGCGGGAGGTCTCCGGGTGCGACAGGCCGCGCAGCGCAAGGATGAACAGGACGGCGGCGACGAGGTAGGCGAGTGCGGTCAGGCTGGCGGACATGGTTGCGTGCCCTACTGCCGGCGCTTGAACATGGACAGCATCCGGTGGGTGACCATGAACCCGCCGAAGATGTTCACGCTCGCCAGGGTGACCCCGATAAAGCCGAAGGCCATCGCCCAGCCGTTGGTGCCCAGGCCGGTGGCCAGCATGGCACCGACGACGATGACCGAGGAGATCGCGTTGGTCACCGACATCAGCGGCGAATGCAGCGCCGGGGTGACGTTCCACACCACGTAGTATCCGACGAAGCAGGCCATCAGGAAGACGGCGAGCAAGTAGATGAACGGCTCGACTTCGGGGGCGATTGCGGCGACGCCGCCGGCGATCGTCCGAGCGTGCAGGGCAAGCTGGTTGGCGCGTTCGGCGAGCCGGGCGGCTTCGTCGGCCAACTGGTTCGGGTTCATTCGGTGGGTCTCCGCTGGATCAGGCGGCCTGGGACGGCAGGAAGTTGGGGTGCACGACGGCGCCGCCGCGAGTGAGCATGACGCCTTTGACGATGTCGTCGGCTTCCGGCAGTTTCGGGCCCTTGGCGTCCTTGTCCCAGAAGGTGGTGAGGAAGGTGAGCAGGTTGCGGGCGTAGAGCGCGGAGGCGGCGACGGGGATGCGGCCGGGCCAGTTGTTCCAGCCGAGGATGCGGACGCCGTTCGGCGTCACGATGCTGTCGCCTGGCTTCGTCGCTTCGCAATTGCCGCCGGCGTCGGCCGCCAGATCGACGATGACGCTGCCGGGGCGCATCGAGTCCACCATCGCCTGGGTCACGATGACGGGTGCGCGGCGGCCCATCACCAGCGCGGTGCAGATGACGAGGTCGTTCTTGGCGACGGTGACGGCCATGAGTTCGGCCTGCTTGCGGCGGAACGCGTCGCTCATTTCGCGGGCGTAGGCGCCGGTCTGGCCGGCGGTTTCCGCATCCTCCACGCCGACGAAGCTGGCGCCCAGGGACTTGATCTCCTCCTTGGCGGCCGGGCGGACGTCGGTGGCGGAGACGATCGCGCCGAGCCGGCGGGCGGTGGCGATCGCCTGCAATCCGGCCACGCCGGCACCGATGACGAAGACGCGGGCGGGCGGCACGGTGCCGGCGGCGGTCATCATCATCGGGAAGCCGCGCTGGAAGGCGCCGGCGGCCTCGATCACCGCGCGGTAGCCGGCGAGGTTGGCCTGGCTGGAGAGCACGTCCATCGACTGGGCGCGGGTGATGCGGGGAAGGAGCTCCATCGCCGCGGCGTCGATCCCCGCCCGCGCCAACCCCGGCACCAGGTCCGGTTCGGCAAAGGCATTGGCGATGCACACCAGCAGCGCCCCGCGCGGGATGAGCGCAAGCTGCTCCGGCAGCGGCATCTGCACCGCGAAGACGATGCCGGCACCGGCGAGAGCCTCGGCCGGATCAGCGGCGAGCTCGGCGCCGGCGGCGGAAAATTCGGCGTCCGGGACGGCGGCACCGGCACCGGCGTCCGCCTCCACGGCGACCGTAAGTCCGAGGGCGATCAGCCGCTTCACCGTGTCGGGCACGGCTGCCACGCGCGTTTCGGAGGCGCGCCGCTCCTTCAGGACGGCCAGGCGCATGTCGTCGCGATCCTTATACTCAGCGGGCAGGCACACCGGCCAAGCCGTTGCCCAGGCAAATGCGGCAGCGCACCAATGCACCCCGCGCGTGGCGGGTGCAAGGGGGCGGGCGGTCGCCCACGCTGCCTGGCCGGCCGGGATGCGGGGCGCCGGAACCGGCGCCTATTCGGCGGGAAGCGCAACGATAACGGCGACCGAGGGCATGACCCACCGAAGGTGACCGCCGCACGAAGTGGGTCAAACCGCATTTGGTGTCGATGCCGGCTAGTGCGCCGCCACTTGCAGCCGGTGCATGGCACGCGCGCGGCCGATCAGCGGCAACAGGGCGCCGAGTTCCGGTCCGCCATCCTCGCCGGTCAACGCCAGCCGCAGCGGCGAGACCAGCGCCTCGCCGCTGCGTCCCGTCGCGCCGGCCAACGCCGCGGTCCAGTCGTGCCACACCGTGCCGTTCCAGGGTTCCGGCGGCAGCAGCTCCAGGGCGGTCTCGAGCAGGGCGCGTTCGGGAATTTCCGGTGGGACGATCGATCCGGCCACCACGTCCCACCAGCCGCGCGCCTCGTTCAGCAGATCGAGTTCGCCGCGCACCGCGAGCCAGAACGAGTCGGTCGCCCCGGCGGGGAGACGGTCCGCGACGGCGGCAAAATCCAGCGACCGCAACACCTGGCGGTTCAGCGCCAGCAGCGTCGCCGCCTTGAACGGCGCCGGCTGCGTGGTGAATCGCGACAGATCGAAATTCGCCGCCAGCGACAGCAGCGATGCCGTTGCCGGCGGCAGTGGCGTGCCGATGCACGCGAGACAGGCCACGAGCGCGGCAGGTTCCACGCCGTCATGCCGCAGGCTGCGCAGCGTGCGCGCGTCCACCCGGCGGGCGAGACGTTTCTCCCCCGCATCTTCCAACGGCGGCAGATGGGCGAACCGCAGGCCTGAAGGATCGCCACCCAGTGCCTGGTACAGGTCGATCGCGACGGCGGTTGGCGGCACCTGCGTTTCGCTGCGAACCAGATCGGTGATGCCGGTCGCGAGATCGTCCACGATGCCGGCGAACGCGCGGGTCGGCGTGCCGTCGGCCTGCAACACGATCGGATCGGACAGCGACCGCAACGCGACCTCGCGATGGCCGAGCACCATGTCGCGCCATTCCACCGTGCGGCCGGACAGCAGGAACCGCCAGTACGGCCGCTTGCCGCCCGCTTCGGCGGCTTCCTGCTGCGCTTGCGTGAGCTGCAACATCGCCCGGTCATAGACCGGCGATCGCCCGCGCTTCACCCTGTGGTCGCGTTTGGCACGCAGTTCGGCCTCGGATTCGAAGCACGGATACAGCCGCCCTGCCCGCTTCAGCTTGTCCGCGGAGTCCTGGTACAACGCGCGGCGCTCCGACTGGCGCAGCGTCGCGTCCCAGGCGATGCCCAGCCAACGCAGCTCATCCCCGATCGAAGCCGCGTGTTCCGCGGTGGCCCTCGGCGCCAGGTCGGCGAACCGCAGCAGCAGATGACCGCCATGGCGCCGCGCGTGGAGGAAGTTCAGCAGCGCGATGCGGGCCGTGCCCACCGTCAGCGCCGCGGTCGGGACCGCGGCGAAGCGGACGCGGATCATTCGTCGGTCTCGTCGTCGGGCTCGTCGCGGCGCGGATCGAGCGCGCGCCAGTCGCGTTCCTCGGTGCCGGCAGGGCTGTCCACGAAGTCGCCGAGTTCGGTGGCGCTGCGCCAGCCGGCCTCGCCCGCATCCACCACTTCGGCGTCCTCGCCGAAAGCGAACCAGGCTTCGAGCACCTGTTTCGCGGTCACGCCAGGGGCGCGGCAGAGTTCCACCGAGTCACGCACGTAGCGGCGGGCGAAGGCGTTGGCCTGCATCAGGGTGGGAAAGCCGCCGATCTCCTCGACCACATTGTCCTGCGCGCCGCCCGAGAGATCGAGGATGCGCACGCGCCAGCCGCCATCCGGAGCGAACAGGTCACTCATCGCGGTGGCGGTTCGACGGGAAGGCTGGATTCGTGAGGGAGCATCGCGAGGCTTGCATCATGCGGGTGAAGCTAGATGCGCGGCGGGGGTTAATCAACGGCGCCTCCGGCGGTTGGGGGGTGGGCGGGCGGCATGCCGGGCGGCGTCTCACGGGCGTCTCGTTTCGCCGTAACGGAGATTGGGTCGCATGGGGTGGGGCGATGCGAGGGGGGCGGCGCGGCGTTCTCACGGTGCATAGGGTCTTGCCGCGGGAGAACGGGGCGGAGGTTGCCCGCGCGCTGCCGCCCAGGTGCATGGAGTCTTGTGGTCCAGCAGCGCAGGTCGCCCGGCGGGGCGTCGCGGCGGATGGTATCGGCAGGCCGGCTCCCCCTGCGCTGGGTGGCGCGGATGCTCATGGTGCCTGTCGATCGCGGGACGCCGCTCACGGTGTATGGGGTCTTGCCTCCCGGGCGCGTGGCAGTGCCATAGGGGCGAATGGGTTGAAGGCACCCGCCCGGCTCCCGCGGCCACGGGTCTCCGGTGAGCGGCTTTGATGAGCACACCTGGATTGCAACGGCGGGAAACAAGTGCGGCGGTTCCTGATCGAAGGGCCAAGTCCCGATGGTAGCAGCGCGGCGATAAGGTTCCGTTAACCAGGCCCACGCGCCGCCCTGTCCCTCGCCGCCCCCTTGCAGCCTCGGCGCGCGACGCCACCGGACTGCTGTGGCGCAACCGTGACGCGCGGCGGTCCGGACGGCGGGCCGCTGAACCCCGGTCAGTCTGCGTCGGTCAACTCGATCCTGAGATGCTTTCCGAGTACCGCCGCCGCCCGGTACAGGGTGTGGAGGGCAACGCCGGTGTTGTTCGGATCGAGCAACCGGTTGAGCTGGGTCCGGCTGGTTTGCATCGCCTCGGCCATCGCGGTCTTGCTGAGGCCGCGCTGGCGCATGCCCTGCGCCACCTGCCAGGCGATAACCTCCTTCACCGCCGCTTCATCCACGTCGGCAAGCAGACCCTCCTCGGCAAGAAAGTTCGTGAAACTGGAGCCGATCGGGTGAATCGCCGGACGTTGCTTCATGCCTGCTGATTCGGGGGCATTGCGGCGAGGCGGCTGATCCGCGCCTCGAGGTTTCGCTTGCGCCGCCGGGCCGCGTCCAGGTCGGGCTTCGGCGCCGTGCGGGACTTCTTGATGATCCCGTGCAACAGCACGACGCGGCCTCCGACCAGGCAGAAGAAAACCCGCGCGATGCGGTTTGCCAGACTGGTCCGGATCTCCCACAGGCCCTGACTGAGGGCGTCGCAGGTTGGCATTCCGAGCGGCCATCCGTATTCGACCTTCCGTATGTCCTTGCCGAATGTCCTTGCCGATGGGCTGACGTTCGGCCACGGACAGCGTTCTGAGCCAGACGCGCACCGACTCGTTACCGGTTTCGGTCCGGTAGAATTCTGCCGTGACGAGCCGCTTGGGGCGGGTTAGCAAAGCTGGCATGCGGCTTGTACCAAATTTGGTTCGTACCGGCAAGGCCTCAATCCGCAGCCATCAGTGCGGCAAACAGGCAGGTTGCGGCGCTCAAAGTGAACGGCCGGTTAAGCATGGTCTGGGCCGATGGCGCAGCGCGGAACCGCTGCCTGCGTCGGTCAGGTCGATCCTGAGGCGCTTTCCCGGCGCTGCCTCGGCCTGACATGATGTGTGCAAAGCGACGCTGTGGGACAGCTCACAAGCCGGAACCGAGATGGAACAAAGACGCGGCTGGAGGGTCGTGGGTCAGTTCGAATTGCGGCTGCGGACCCAAAGCGGCGGCAGGCCGCCCGCCGGGGCGGGAAGCGCCGGATTCGACCCGGAGCGGACAGATGCACCGGACTTCTGCAGCGCCCAAATCATTGATTTTGTTACGGCTGGAATGTGTTGCGAAATTCCTGAATTTTTCAGCACCGGCCGGGATGACAGCCAACCGAG
Source organism: Acetobacteraceae bacterium (assembly GCA_035535035.1). Taxonomy (GTDB): domain Bacteria; phylum Pseudomonadota; class Alphaproteobacteria; order Acetobacterales; family Acetobacteraceae; genus JASHVB01. The sequence continues at coordinate 53,079 of DATLQW010000192.1, read as the reverse complement.
GCGCTATAATCCTATGAAGTGGTATCTTCCGCGCCGCTCGCCGCTCGCCGCTCGCGCGCTGGCCATTGCCGCCGCCATCGAACATCCCGCCTACGACTGCTTCTATCTGGCGCTGGCCGAATTGCGCGACACACGTTTGGTGACCGCCGATCGCAGGCTGCGATCACGACTGGTGGCGACGCCATGGGCCCGGCTGCTTGTCGGCCTTGGCGATGTAGTGTGAAGATGGACACTCGATCGCGCCGCGTCTGTGGTAGCGACCCAACGAAGCCGCGCGCACGGCGCAATGGAGATCCGTCATGGACCAGGACGACCTCGACGCCCGCCTCGGCTTCGCGCCGGACTACGACGCGCCGATCCCCTACATGCGGCGCACCCGCGAGTACTACGCGGCGATCGGCTACACCACGCATTATCGCTGGGCGCACCACATCGACGCCCCCTTCAGCCCGCTGCGCCAGCCGCTCGCCCGGGCGCGCGTCGCCATCGTCACCACCGCCGCGCCCTACCAGCCCGGCAAGGGCGACCAAGGCCCCGGCGCGGCATACAACGGGGGCGCCAAATTCTACCAACCGTATTCCGGCGACACGACGCGGGACCACGACCTGCGCATCTCCCACATCGGCTACGACCGTGTCCACACCAGCGCCGAGGACAGCGGCACCTGGTTCCCGCTGCCGGCCCTGCGCCGCGCCGCCGCCGCTGGCCGCATCGGCACCGTCGCCCCGCGCTTCCACGGCGCGCCGACCAACCGCAGCCATCGCGTGACCATCGAGACCGATGCGCCGGAGCTCCTGCGCCGCCTGCGCGAGGACGCCGCCGACGCCGCCATCCTGGTGCCGAACTGCCCGGTCTGCCACCAGACTTGCTCCCTCGTCGCGCGTCACCTGGAGGCGAACGGCATTCCCACCGTGCTGATGGGCTGCGCCAAGGACATCGTCGAACACGCCGCGGTGCCACGCTTCCTGTTCAGCGATTTTCCCCTCGGCAACAGCGCCGGTAAGCCGCACGACGCCGCCTCGCAGGACCAGACGCTGGAATTCGCGCTACGCGTGCTGGAAGCCGCGCCCGGGCCGCGCACCACGATGCAGTCGCCGCTGCGCTGGGCCGCCGATGCGGCGTGGAAGCTGGACTATCTTGATCTTGACCGCATGCCGCCGGAGGAGCTGGCCCGCCGCCGCCACGAGTTCGATGAGCAGAAGGCGATCGCGCGGGAAAACCGCGTGGAGCAGGCGGCGTGATCGCCGCTGTCGCCGTGTCGTCCACGCGGTTCCGGCGCACGCACGTCAACAAAGGACAATCCATCGCATTGTCGATCAAGCCGCGCCCGGATTCGGGTCGGGCGCGGCTGACCGATTAGTTAGTTCGAGCCGACGGCCGGAACCATGGCAAGGTCGCTTTCCATGGATCTGCCACGGGTTTCCGGGCTGACAAGCAGTGCCAGGATGAAGCTGATGCAACCGGCCAGCGTTCCGACCAGCATCGGAATGGCCAGGCCGGTGCCCCAGGTAGCCGCAAGGTAGGTGATGACAGGCCCAGCCAGGCCGCCGAAGATTGCCCCTTGATGGTAGCAAAACCCGCTGGCGGTGGCTCTGGTTTCGGTTGGAAACCGTTCCGCCAGATAGCTCGCGTTCTGCCCATACATTCCGCCCGCGCCGAAGGCACCTTGAAGCGCGAAGAAGATTACGATGACCGTATAGTCATGCGTCAGAAGGTACAGCGGGGCAAGCGGCATCGCCACGATGGCCGGGAGAATCATGGCCCAGCGGCGGCCGAACCGATCCGAGAACCGGCCCCAGGCACAGGCCGCGAAGAAGAACACCAGGCTCTGCAGCATGATCGGCAGCGCCACGAGGCCGGGGCTCAGTCCGAGATCCCTTTCCAGATGCGTGGCGAACAGCGCACCGATGGAGTAGGCGACAATGAACCCGCTCGCCATCCACCAGCAGGCCAGCAGCGTGTTGCCGATCATATCGCGCCTGAACATGCGCAGCAGCGGTGCCCGGACTTCCTTCTTCAACAAGCGTTGCTGGCGGCGATTTTCGAGCCAGATCGGCGGTTCCTTGACATATTTCCGGACATAGATGATGGCCAAAGCCGGCAACACACCCAGCATCAACAGGCCCCGCCAGCCGATGGAGTTGTAGAACAATCCGTACGCCCCGGCCGACATCAGTCCGCCAAGGCCCCATGAGCCCTGCAGCACGCCGGCCATGAAACCGCGAGACCTCTGCGGCCAGGTTTCCATGGCGAGCGCCGCCCCGACAGGCCATTCCGCACCCATTCCGATTCCGAGCAATGTCCGGAAAAACGCGAGGAACAGGAAGGTCGGGGAGAACCCGGCGATCAGGTTGCACGCCGAGAACCACGCAATCGAGATCATCAGGGGTGTCTTGCGGCCGATCCGGTCGGCAAGCCATCCGGCAGCGACGGCCCCCACGAAACGCATCCAGAACGTGAGCGTGAAGACGATCGCGACCGCGGTCAACGGGACATGGAACTCCCGCGAGATTGGCAGCATGATCAGCAAGAAGATGGTGAAGTCGAAGGCATCCAGCGTCCAGCCCAGCCACGCTGCGATCCACGCCTGCCACTGGTCACGCGTCGGCTCGCGCCACCAAGGCACGATCGGACCCGTTGCCGTTTGTGCCGACATTATTCGTTTCTCCCTGTTGCTAACGTCCCGTTAGGGGACTTGCAGAAAGTGTATCCCTGTCATGCGCAATCGGCAGTGCAAAAACAGGGCTACAGACCTGCGTATATCGCATATCTTATCGCCAGTCCAGGTCCGACGGCGCCATGCCTTGCAAACCGATGGCCGGCTGGATTTCCGCCCCTCCGCAACCCGGGGCGCACACCGATGCGATGCTGGCGGAGACAGGTTGCAACGACGACAAGATCGTGACGCGGCGGCGCGGTGCGGCGTCGCTCGCGCTCGCGCCCCGCGGGCGAGGGAATCAGCCTCCCAGCGCCCGCTTCGCCACGCTCGCCAGGTATCCGGCCGCGGCCGGCAGGATCGCGTCATTGAAATCGTAATTGGAATTGTGGAGACCGCAGCCGCCCTCCGCCGAGCCGTTGCCGATCCACACGAAAGCCCCCGGCCGCTCCTGCAGGTACCAGGCGAAATCCTCGCCAGTCATCGCCGGCTGCATGTGCCGCCGCAACGGCAACCCGGCCGCGGTCACCGCCTCCGCGGCCAGGTCGCGTTCGGCCGGCGAGTTCTGGGTTACCGGATTGCCGCGGCGGAATGTCACGTCGATCGCCACGTCGCAGCTCTGCCCCACGCCCGCGGCAACGCGGCGTATGGCCTCCTCGACCTGGTCGCACACGGCGGTTCGCAGCGTGCGCATCGTGCCGCGCATCACCGCCTCGCCCGGAATTTGGTTAGCCGCGCTGCCGGCCTCCATCGTCGCCACCGTGATCACCACGGAATCCAGCGGATCGACGTTGCGCGAAACGATCGTCTGCAACGCCAGCAGCAGATGCGCCGACGCAACCATCGGATCGCGCGTCAGATGCGGCTGCGCGGCGTGCCCCGAGTGGCCCTTCACGCGGAACTCCAGCCGCCCGCCGGACGCCATCACCGCCGCGTCATGCACCGCCACCGTCCCGGCATCCAGGCCGGGCCAGTTGTGGTAACCGAAGATGCGCTCCATCGGAAACCGCTCGAACAGCCCGTCGGCGATCATGCTGCGCGCGCCGCCGCCGCCCTCCTCCGCCGGCTGGAACACCAACTGAATCGTGCCGTCCCAGGACGGATCGCGCACCAGCAGCGCCGCCGCCCCGAGCAGCGAGGTGGTGTGGCCGTCGTGACCGCAGGCGTGCATCACGCCGGGATTGGTCGAGGCGTGCGGCACGCCGGACGTCTCGGTGATCGGCAGCGCGTCCATGTCGGCACGCAAGCCGACGCTGCGGTTGGACTGGCCGCGGTTCAGCGTCGCCACCACGCCATGCCCGCCGATGCCGGCGACGCACGAAATGCCGAGTTCGGCAAGCCGCGCGCAAACGAACGCCGCCGTCTCCTGTTCGTGCAGCGTCAGTCCCGGATGGGCGTGCAGATGACGCCGCCAGGCGGTCAACGTGTCGGCAAGGGACTGGTCCATCGCAATCCCGTAGCGGGAAAGCGCCGAGATTGGCAAGCCGCCCATGTGGACAACCCGCCCGTCCGGCAGGCCGCTTACCCTGCCCTCTCCCGCGCGCCGCCCGCGGGAGGGCAAGCATCAGGCCCTTATTGCGCGGGCACCGGCTCCGCCACGCGCGCCTTCTGGAACGCCGGCATCACTTCCTCGCCGAATCGCTGCAACTGTTCCATTGCCACCGATTTCGGAACGCCCACCGACAGGCTGACCGACACCCGATCCAGCGCCGGATACTTCTCCTCCAGCGCCTTCAGATGATCGATGATCTGCTGCGGCGAGCCGCACAGGAACCCGCCGGCATTCACCGCATCCTCGATGCGCGGCAGTTTTGCCCCGGGCGCCCGCTGCGGATCGCGCATGATCTCGATCTGCTCCTCCGTCATCGCCCGCACCAGCCGCAGCTCGCCGAACATCTTCATGTTCTCCTCGTAATACTTCGCCGCGTCGCGCATCCCCTGCTCTTGGCTGTCGGCCATGTAGAAATGGAAGCCGAAGCACAGCCGCTCGCCCGGCTCGATGTGCTTGCCCTGCCGCGCATGCGCCTCCTGCCAGCCCAGCACCACCTGGTGCATCGCGCCGCCCTCGGCCGAGCCGCCGCCGACCATGCCCTGGATGCCGTGCTTGGCCATGAACTCCATGGCGCGGCCGGTGCCGCCCTGGATCGGCTGCCAGGTCTCCACCGGCAGCCGCAGCGGCCGCGGCACCAGCGTGAGTTCCTTCAGCGTGTAGCCGCGATACGGCACCTCGGGGGGCAGCGTGTAATGTTTCCCCCGATGCGAGAACTGTTCCTCGTTGAACGCCTTGAACACGATGTCCACCTGCTCCTCGAACAGCTCGCGGTTCGCCGCCTGGTCGATCAGCGGCGAGCCGAAGGTCTCCACCTCGCGCGTGTGGTAGCCGCGCCCGAGTCCGAAAATCACCCGCCCGCCGCTGAGGATATCCGCCATGGCATAGTCTTCCGCGAGCCGCAGCGGATGCCACATCGGCGCGATGTTGAAGCCGCAGCCGATCTTCAGGCGCTGCGTCACATGCGTGAGATGCAGCGCCATCATCAGCACGTTGGGAATGCACTCGGTGCCTTCACGCTGGAAATGGTGCTCCGCCATCCAGAACGCGTTGTAGCCCAGCCGGTCCATCAGCACCGCCATCGACTGCGCCTTGTCCAGCGCGGTCGCCAGGTGCGCGTTGGAATAGCGCCGGTCGTTGATCGGCGTGCCGCCGTAGCCGACATTGGCCATATCGACATGGCCGGCATACAGGCTGTCGAATTTCGTGATCATCCGGTGTCCTCCCGCGGAGCAGTTTTTGCCGACCGCATGGTAGGCTCCTCGACGCTGCTGGCAACATGGGGCGCGGGCGCGGTCCGCAGACACTGTCCACAGACCTGCCTCATTGCGCCGTGCCTTGCGCAAGACAGCATCGATCCTCGGCGTGGGGGCAGAAAATCACACCAGGTCGCCGCTCACCCCCAGCGCGGTCGCGCCCGCGGCGAGGTGCTTGTCCAGCGTGCGGATCGTGGCGCCTTGCCTTGCCGCCACCTGCGCCCCAGGGCGCAGGAAGTCAGCCCGGCTGTGCAGGTGCCGCCGCCAGCGCCCGCCGCACAGCCTGCGCATCGGCAGCGATGACCTTGAGATACGCGCGCGTCGGTTGATCGGGTTCCGCTCTGCCCTGTTCCCGATCCCGCAGCATTCCGATCGGTGGCTGAATCCGCGCCGCGAATTCTTCCTGTAGCTGTCCCGCCCAATGCATCACCGTCTCGCAGACGACGCCAACGAGAGAGATGCTGGACTACGAGACGCCGATGAGACGTCACGGGCCGTCAACCAAGCCGCGACCGGACCATACCAATTCCGGTCCAGGTGAAACCGCTCCGGTCGCACCCGGTGCGGCAACCACTGCTGGCCCGCCATGTGTGCGGCGAAGGGCCGTGCCGCCGGCCGTGGTGGACGAGGACAGCGAGATCGGCCGCCGTTACATCGCCGCCATGCAGCTCGCCGGCCGCTACTCCTATGCCGGCCGCGAATGGGTGATCGAGCGCGTGCGCCAGATCATCGGCGGCGGCGTGACCGACATGGTGCACAACCACCACAACTACGCCTGGCGCGAGACCCATGACGGACGCGACCTCTGGGTGGTGCGCAAGGGCGCGACGCCGGCCTTCCCTGGCCAGCGCGGCTTCGTCGGCGGGTCGATGGGCGACGACGCGGTGATCCTGGAAGGCGTGGACGGCCCGCAGGCGCGCGCGTCGCTCTACCCGACGATCCACGGCGCGGGCCGTCTGTTCGGCCGGAAGGAGGCGAAGCGCCGCTTTACCAAGGCGCAGATGGACGCCTGGCTGCAACAGCGCGGCGTGCTGCTGCTCGGCGTCGATCTGGACGAAAGCCCGATGGCCTACCGGCGCTTGCCGGACGTGCTGGCGCATCACGCCGCGTCGGTGAAGCTGCTGCACACGCTGCGGCCGTTCGCCGTGGCGATGGCGGGCGAGGGAGAGTTCGATCCGTTCCGGGATTGATGGCGCTGCCTGACTGGGTTTCGGGCTCGCGTCGCCAGAACCCACATCCCGGCGCCCTGGCGTTGGGTTGCGCCCGGCTGATCGGCAACAATGCCGGCAAGACGCTCAACGACGCTGTCTGCCCTTCGCTGATCTACCGGATGATGTTCGGACCAATGTTCGTTGTTAATATGCTATGGTGCAACGCGGCTTCCGGGGCGGGCCGACTGGTGGAGGGGGTTGGATTTGAACCAACGTAGGCGTTAGCCAACGGATTTACAGTCCGTCCCCTTTAGCCACTCGGGCACCCCTCCGAACCGGGCGCTGGGCTGTATTGCCAAACCCCGGCCTTGTCAACGAAACCCAGGCGACACGAAACCCAGTCGGCTGGGGCCGGCTTCCGCCAGGCGTCCCGCCGCTTGACGGGCCGGCCATAACTGCGCACTGACCCCACCGCATGGGCGGCCCCGAAATCGAGACCCTGATCGGCCTGCTGGCGAAGCTGCCCGGCATGGGGCCGCGTAGCGCGCGCCGTGCCGCCCTGCGGATGCTGCAACAGCCGGAGGCCCGCATGCTGCCTCTGGCCGTCGCGCTGGCCGAGGCCGCCCGCGCCGTCCGCCCCTGTGCGCGCTGCGGCAACCTGGACAGCCGCGACCCCTGCGCGATCTGCACCGATCCGCACCGCGACGGCTCGGTAATCTGCGTGGTCGAGGGAGTCGGCGACCTGTGGGCGCTGGAACGCGCCTCGGTGCATCGGGGCCTCTATCACGTGCTGGGCGGCACCCTTTCGGCGCTGGGCGGGATCGGCCCGGAGGACCTGAACCTCGCCCCGCTGCTGGCGCGCATCCGGGAAGGCGGCGTCGCCGAGGTGGTGCTGGCGCTGCCCGCCACGGTGGACGGCGCCACGACCGCGCACTGGCTGACCGACCGGCTGAAGCCGCTCGGCGTGGCAGTAACACGGGTAGGGCAAGGGGTACCGATGGGCGGATCGCTCGACGTGCTGGACGACGGCACGTTGGCCGCCGCGCTGCGGGCCCGCCGTCCGGCATAACCGCCCGGGACCACGACCTTGCCCTCCGCGCGCCGTCGCATGTCACGCGGAGCGGCGCGCCTTCATCCCGCGCCATTGGTTGCGTCGGCGGCAGCCCCAGCCCCTTCCAACGTCTCGCGCAGCATCTCCAGCGTCAGCCACTGCTCTTCGGCCGACGCCAGCGCCTCCTGCGCGGCGGCGAGCGCCTGCGTCGTCGCGGCGAACCGGGCCGCACCACGTGCATACAGGTCGGGATCGGCCAGCACCGCGCCCAGCCGGGCGATCTCGGCCTGCAACCCGGCAATCCGCGCCGGCAGCGTGTCCAGCGCGTGGCGATCCTTGAACGTCATCCGCCGCGGACGCTCCCCCACTCGCGGCCGGACCGCGGTCGCCGGGCGCCGCGGCCTCGCCGCCCCAGCCTCTGGCGCGACCGCCGCCGGCCCGCGCTGGGCCAGCATGTCGGTGTAGCCACCGGCGTATTCGATCCAGCGCCCGTCGCCCTCCGCGGCGATCACCGAGGTCACCACGCGATCGAGGAAATCCCGGTCGTGGCTCACCAGCAGCACTGTGCCGGCATACTCGGCAAGGCGTTCCTGCAGCAGGTCCAGGGTTTCCAGGTCCAGGTCGTTGGTCGGCTCGTCCAGCACCAGCAGGTTGGACGGCCGGGCGAAAGCGCGCGCCAGCGTCAGCCGCCCGCGCTCGCCGCCTGACAGCACGCCGACCGGGGTGTTCGCTTGCTCCGGGCCGAACAGGAAGTCCTTCATATAGCCGACCACGTGCCGGCGCTGGCCGCCGACCTCCACCGTGTCTCCGGCGCCGCCGGTCAGCGTCCGGCTCAGGGTCAGCCCCGGGTCCAGGGTTTCCCGCCCCTGGTCCAGGGTCACCTGGGCGAGGTTGGTGCCAAGCCTTATGTCCCCCGCATCGGGCGCCAGCGCGCCGGTCATCAGGTTGAGCAAGGTCGTCTTGCCGGCGCCGTTCGGGCCGACGATGCCCACCCGGTCGCCACGCAGGATGCGGGTGGAAAAATCCCGCACGATCGCGCGGTCGCCATAGGCTTTCGTCACCGCATCGGCGGCCACCACCAACTGGCCGGACAATTCCCCCCGCGCGATCTCCAGCCGCACCGTGCCAAGCGCCGCCCGCCGCTCCTGCCGCCGCTTGCGCAGCGCGTGCAACTCCCCCAGCCGCCGCACGTTGCGCTTGCGCCGGGCGGTGACGCCGTAGCGCAGCCAGTCCTCCTCCATCACGATCTTCCGCCCGAGCTTGTGCCGCTCCGTTTCCTCCTGTTCCAGCACCGCGTCGCGCCAGGGTTCGAATCCCGCAAAGCCCCGGTCCAGGGCGCGGGTAATGCCGCGGTCCAGCCAGACGGTGGCGCGCGAGATCCGCTCCAGCAGCCGCCGGTCGTGGCTGATCAGCACGATGCCGGAGCGCATCCCCGCCAGCTCCTGCTCCAGCCACTCAATGCCGGGCAGGTCCAGGTGGTTGGTCGGCTCATCGAGCAACAGGATGTCGGGGGAAGGCGCCAGGACGCGGGCGAGCGCGGCGCGGCGGGCCTCGCCGCCGGACAGCGTGGCGGGGGGTTCTTCCCCGGTCAGCCCGAGTTGCTCCAGCAGGTAACGCGCGCGGTGGCGGTCGGCGTCTGCGACCAGGCCGGCCTCGACATAGGCGAGCGTGGTGGCGAAGCCGGACAGGTCGGGTTCTTGCGGCAGATAGCGGATGGTGGCGCCTGGCTGGGCGAAGCGGCGGCCGGAATCGGGCGGCATCAGGCCGGCGGCGATGCGCAGCAGGGTGGATTTGCCGGAGCCGTTGCGGCCGACCAGGCACACCCGGTCGCCGGGCGCGACCGCCAGCCCCGCGCCGGCCAGCAGCGGGGTGTTGCCAAAGGTCAGGCTGATGTCCTGGAGCAGCAGGGAGGGCGGCATGGGCGAGGGCATAGCATGGCGGGCGATAAACGGGCTCACCGGTCTGGTCGGACGCAACGTCGGATGAGCTGGCTATCCGGGTGGATCAATCCTATGGTTCGTCGATGCCAAGCCTACGTCTCCGCGCAGCCTCAACAGACTCCGAAGCAACGCGCCGGGCGCAATTTGCGCGCGAGGCGGAGATGATCGCTCACGCGCGCGCCCAGATTGCCGCAGGACGGGTGGTCACCGGGGAGGCGTTCGATGAGTGGGTGGATAGCCTCGGATCAACATCCGAGCTCCCCCCACCGCGGGCCAAACCGCCCGGTTCCGATTGAGGCCGCGTGCCGCAAGCCGAAGCGGCGCACCCTGGTCCTTGCCGAAGATGCGATCGACGATTTCGCCCAGATCTATCGTTGGTACAGTCAGCCCGGTGCCGGTGCGGTCGCTGCTCGGCGCATCAGAGCCATCCGATCCGCCGTGCGGGGGCTTGTTTATCATCCATGCCGCTATCGGCGAGGGTGGCACGCAGGTACTCGCGAGCTGGTCATCCAAGGGCATGTTGTGGTCTATGAGGTTCGCCCCGACACCGGCGAGGACTCGACGGCCGGCGACGTCTTCGCTGTCCGAGTGTTTGGGCCGGGGCAATCGCGCGATCGACTTTGAGCCGACGGAAGTGACTGTGTGAAAGTTCATCCGTCGCCCCGCCTGGCGATCGGCCGATGTCGATCGTCGGCAGGGGCGAGGTACCAAAGGTCGGGCTGAGGTCCTGGGGCAGGAGCGAGGGCCGCGGTATAGCATGCCCCGGGCCAATTCGGGTTCCTCGGTCCGGGCAGTCGCGCACGGCGTGCACGAGGATGTGCCTGGCTCCGGCATCGGCGGGCGAATTGTGGGTGGGATTGGCGCTTGCACACGGGTAAGGCGCTTGTCTCGTCTTGTATGCTGCATTGTACTGTTTCATCATTTCCAACCATCGATCGCGCTCCTTTCCGAATTCAGAAATCTGCACGTCCAACAGAGTCAGGTTCTGCCGTTAGATAGCAAGCGGTACACGCTTCACCGTCAGTTGTAAGATGGATGCGGCTAGTTCGCGTACAACAGTGGTTACGGCCTCCGCCGGATCCTCATCTCGCTATGAGGTAGATCTTCGAGATGGCGGGTGCCCTATCAAGGTACCCTTCCATGACCTTCTCCTGCGCGACGTCAAGATTTGAAAATTCTCCGAGCATGAGGAACCCCGCATGAACGGCTTCAGTGACCGGGAGGTAAACGTCTTTCCGAAGTGCCAGCTCGTGATCTCTGTTGCGCAAATCACGCTCGCGCAAAAAACCGAGATTTCAGCCGCCGATTGCTGGCGTGGTTCGAGAGCATCACCTCCGATATAGAAAAGAACGCTCCAACAACCATTCCCCAGAATGCCGCCGGGATCGCTGGGATGAGGTTGATAAGACGGTTCAACCAAATCATCGGCGGCCGCCTAAATCTGCAACAAGTCCCGGCGCATGCAGGAATGTCGCCGCAGCAAGGACGGGATCACCAGAGATCCGGTTGAGCTGGCTCTCCGCGCCGCGGTCCAACTCACTCATAGACGAAACAGGCGTCGTCGAGATTGGCGGCGGGGAACTGGTCCTTCTCGCTCCAGTAGTCCTGGGTGTGCTGCCATTCGGGCTTGTCGCCGCGTTTCGGCAGCACGTGCATGCCGCGCATGATGTAGCCGGGATTGAAATTCTCCGGATCGATCCAGGGCAGCAAGGGCATGTCCTGGTCCTCGGGCCGCAGCGTCGGCGTGACCTTGCGCGCGCCGGTTTCCTGCATGTGGTTCAGCAAGCGGCAGACGAAGTCCGCGACCAGGTCTGCCCGCAGCGTCCAACTGGCGCGGAAATAGCCGAACACCCATGCCAGGTTGGGGACGCCGGTGAACATCATGCCGCGATAGGTGACCGTGTCGGAGAACACCAGCGGTTCGCCGTCGATGCTGAATGCGATGTCGCCGAGCACGTTGAGGTTGAATCCGGTGGCCGTGATGATGATGTCGGCGTCCAGCCGCCCCCCGGATTTCAGCAGGATGCCGGTCTCGGTGAACCGCTCGATCTCATCGGTGACGACCGATGCCTTGCCGGAGCGAATCCCCGCGAACAGGTCGCCGTCCGGGATGAAGGCGATGCGCTGCCGCCAGGGCCGGTAGCGCGGCGTGAAATGCGTGGCCACGTCGTAATCGGGTCCCAGATAGGCACGCACCGCGCCGAGCAGTTCCTGCTTCACCGCCTCCGGTTCGCTGAACGAACGGCTGGTGAAGACCGACTGGTCGTGCAGGATCTTCTTGCGCACGATCTCGTGGATCCACGCCTCGTCGATTTGCAGTTCCCGCAACTCGTCGGCCAGCGCGATCGCATTGCGGCCGGTCCGGAACCAGGTCGGCGAGCGCTGCAGCATCGTGACATGGCCGCAATTATCCGCGATCGCCGGAATAAGCGTCGCCGCGGTGGCACCCGAGCCGATGACGACGACATTTTTGCCCGCGCAGTCCAGATCCTCCGGCCAATTCTGCGGGTGAACGATCCGGCCCTTGAAGGTCTCCATGCCGTCCCATGCGGGCGTGTAGCCCTGCGAATGCCGGTAGTAGCCCTGGCACATCCAGAGAAAATTCGCAGTGAAGCGCACCGTCTCGCCGGTGTCCGTCCGCGTGGCTTCAAGCGTCCAGCATTTTGCCCCGCTCGACCAGCTTGCCGCGGCGATCTGGTGCCGATAGCGAATGTGCGGGGCAAGAGCGTTCTCGTCGATGACGTCCCCCATGTAGCGGAGGATTTCGGCCGCCGTCGCGATCGGCGCACCGGTCCATGGCTTGAAGCGATAGCCGAAGGTGTAGAGGTCGCTGTCGGAGCGGATCCCTGGATAGCGGTGGGTGAGCCACGTGCCGCCAAAACTGTCTTGCGATTCAAGCACAACGAAGCTCGTTCCGGGGCACTGTTTGGTAAGGTGATATGCACCCCCGACCCCGGATATTCCCGCGCCGACGATCACCACGTCGAAATGTTCCGCCGCCTGCTGTGCCGGCCTGGTGCGTTCTGCTGTTTCGGACATGGGTTCCGGCCTTTGGTTGGTTGGCGGCTTATGGCGAAGCCTGATTGAGGGCGGCACCGACGATCGTTGCCTCGGCACGGCATGAACCGTTGCCTACGGCAGCACGGCCTGCGCCTCGATCTCCACTTGCAGTTCCGGCAGCACCAGCGCGCTGATCTCCACCAGTGTCGAAGCCGGGCGGTGTTCGCCGAAATAGCGCTGGCGCGCCGGATTGATCCGCTTCCGGTCGTCAATGTCGGTGAGGAACACCGTTACCTTCACCACATGCTCTGGTCCGGCGCCGGCCGCCTTCAGGCAGGTGTCGAGGTTGCCCAGCGCGAGGTCGAATTGCGCCGCGACGTCGTCCGGGATGCTGCCGTCGGCCGCCATGCCGACGGTGCCGGAGACCCAGATCAGGTTGCCGGCGCGGACCACGTGGCAATAGTGGCTGACCGGCGCGGGCTGGCCATCGAGCAGCAGGCGAGTGATGGCGGGCATGGTTTTTCTCCTCCTGGCGGTCGGGCCTGCGCGGCGGTGAACCGCGGCGGGGGTCAAGGCAAGCATTTATCACGGAGGCGGTGGAGGGTCACGCGAGGTGCATCGCAAGGCGCGCAGCGGGCGATGGTTGCCAGTTTGCATGTGCAAAGAGCGGACAGGCGCGGACCTGCGCCGGCTGACAGGAAGCTCCGGTTATCGCCAGGGAACCATGCGACCACGGCTGGCCCGGCGCGGCGCGGCGTCCGGCGCGATTGCCGGCTTCCATTGACTGTGGCGCGGTCACAACCAACGTATTCCCGAGGCGCATTGCAAGGACACCTGCATGAGTGACACGGTTCCGAGTGCGGTCATCGTCTCGTCGCTCGCAAGCGACGGACCGACGTTTCTGGCTCTGCCGGATGCGCCGGAGACCGCCGAATCCGGCGCGGTGCATGTGCGCGGGGGCGCTTACGCCGAGCGGATGTCGTTTGCCCTGATAGTCGACTTCCGTACGCTGTCGCCGGATTGGCAGGTGGCAACGCCGCGGGCGTATCCGGCCGAGCTGCCGGCGAGCGTATCGGGCTACGCCGGCCTGATGCCGGAAGACCCGCCTCGCGGCATTCCCGGCGCGCTGCACCTGACCTGACCGGCCGGCGGCGACAGGCAGACGCGGCGCCCACCCGGTTTTCCCGGCCCCGTGCCGGCCACGCGGGCAACCGTGCCTTTGGACACGGACCGTCCCAGGCAATAGGATCATTGCCCGTGCCGTCGTCAGGGAACCCGGAGGCGAGACCATGTCCGTTATGAAAGTGCGCGATCTTGCGTTCGGCCGGCTGCGTTCGCCGGACCTGGATCAGGAGGAAGAGTTTCTTACCGCGTTCGGTATGGTGCGCGCCGCGCGCACGCCGCACGCGCTGTACATGCGCGGCAGCGATCCCTGCCACCACATCCACATTACCGAGAAGGGCGACCCGGCGTTTCTCGGCTTCGCCTGGCATGCGCGCGACGAGGCCGACCTGGCCGTGGCGGCGAAGCTGCCGGGCGCCTCGGGCATTGAGCATATCGACGAGCCGGGTGGCGGCAAGCGCGTGCGGCTGAAGGAACCCAACGGCTACACGATCGAAATCGTCCACGGGGTGGCGCCGGTGGCGCCGATCGACGTGGTGCGCCAGCAGGTGAATTCCGGGCCGGAGCCGCTGAACCGCGCCGGCGAGGTGATGCGTATCGACCAGGGTCCCTCGCGCGTGAAGCGCATCGGTCACGCGGTGATGGGCACGCCGAAGAACCAGGAGACGGTGCGCTGGTTTCGCGAGACGCTGGGGCTGGTCCGTTCCGATGACGTCTATGCCGGCAGTCAGGACAACCTCATCGGCCAGTTCAGCCGGCTGGACAACGGCGACGAGTACGTGGACCACCACGCCTTCTTCTGCATGAAGAACGAGCGGGCCGGGTTGAATCATTTCTCGTTCGAGGTGCAGGACATCGACGACGTGTTTATCGGCCACGAGCATCTCGCGCGGGTCGGAAAATACGAGCACATGTGGGGCATCGGCCGGCATTTGCTGGGCAGCCAGGTGTACGATTACTGGGCCGATCCCTGGATGCGCGTGCATGAACACTGGGCCGACACCGACCGGCTGAACCTGGCCAACGGCGGCAACCTGGTGTCGGCGGAGGAGGGGCTGCGCTCGCAATGGGGCACGCGTCCGCCGGACAAATTCCTCGGCCACGTGACACCCTGATGCCGCTCCCGCGAAAGCGGGAGGGGCACGAAACGATGCAGGTGAGGCGCGAAGCGCACAGTTCGCCGCGCGGACCGACTCGGCAAGCTGCTGCCGGCGATAGGGCATGCGCAGGACGTTCCGTTCCCCCAGATCCCCGTTGGGGACGTCCCCGGCATAGCCGGTGGTGAACAGCACGCGAAGGCCGGGTTGCGGCCGCCGGGCGGCCTCCGCCGGCACTTGGCTTCACTTCCGGCATGACGGCTTCGTTGAACAGCAGATCGAATCTCACGCCGGACCGCGGCAGAGTTCGTGGCACCGCCGTTACGCGCCGATGTCGCGCACGAACTTCGCCTTCTGCGCGCAGGCCGCCTGGAGAAACGCCATGTCGGTGCCGGTCGAGACATAGCGCGCACCCATCTTCACGAATTGCGTCATCAGGTCGGTGCGCGACGCCAATCCGCCGACGCCGACATGTTTTCCCGCCGCCGCCGCCGCGGCGATCGCGCGCGCGAAGGCGTCGCGCAGCCGCGGATGGTCGTACTGGCCGGTGATGCCCATCTCGTTGCACAGGTCGTTGCTGCCGACCAGCAGCAGGTCCACGCCGTCCACCGCGATGACCTCCTCGACATGCTCCAGCGCCGCGACGGTTTCCAGCATCACCACCAGCATGGTGGCCTGGTTCATCGCCGCATTGGTTTCCGCGAGGGGGAAACTGCGATATTGGTAATGCGACAGCGCGCCGCCGGCGGAACGCTCGCCCAGCGGGGCAAACTTCACCAGCTTGACCATCTCGCGCGCCTCGTCCGCCGAGCGGATATGCGGCGTGATCACGCCCATCGCGCCGCCATCCAGCACGCGGCAGATATACTCGGGCGAGTTCGCCGGCACGCGCACCAGCGGGGTGATGCCGATCTGCTGCGCGGCGATGCAGATCTGGCAGGTGGCGCCGATCGACAGCGTGTTGTGCTCCATATCGACATACAGCGTGTCGAAGCCGGCGGTCTTGGCGAGCTGCGCGATCTCGATGGTGCGGCACAGCCGGACGGTCATCGAGGCGACCGTTTCCCCCCGCGCCAGTTTTTCCTTCGCATGGTTGCGCAGGATGGTGCTGAGCTCGGACATGGCGGTTGCCTCCCTTGTTTGCGCCGCCATTGTCGCGCGCTGTCCCTGCCGGCCTCAAGCCCACCGCTTGCGCGTCCACCGCGTCCGCCGCTATTTGGCGGCAAGCGACAGGGGAGGCGGACATGACCAAGGTGGCGGTGCTCGACGACTGGCAGGGTGTGGCGCAGACCAGCGCCGACTGGTCGCGGCTGATGGCGCGCGCGGAGGTGGTGTTCTTCGAACTGGCGTTCGCCAACGAGGACGACGCCGCCGCGAAGCTCGCCGATTTCGACATAGTGCTGTCGATGCGCGAACGCACGCCGCTGCCGGGCAGCCTGATCAATCGCCTGCCGAAACTGCGCATGTTGGGCATGACCGGGGCGCGCAATGCGTCGCTGGACACCGCCGCCTGCACGGCACGCGGCGTGGTGGTGTGCCATACCGCCGGCGGCGGCAACACGGAGGCTGCCACCGCCGAACTGGCGCTGGGGCTGCTGATCGCCGCGGCGCGCGGCATTGCCCCAGGTGATGCGAACATCCGTGCAGGCCGTTTCCAGGAGGGCGTGCCAGTCGGCATCAACCTCGCCGGCAAGACGCTGGGATTGCTCGGACTTGGCCGGCTTGGCGGCCACATGGCGCGCTACGGCCGTGCGCTGGACATGCACCTGCTGGCATGGAGCCAGAACCTGACGGCGGAAAAGGCGCAGGCGGCGGGGGCGACGCTGGTGTCCAAGGACGAGCTGCTGGCGCGCTCCGACGCGGTCAGCATTCACCTGGTGCTGTCGGATCGCACGCGCGGGCTGGTCGGCGCCGCGGACCTCGCGCGGATGAAGCCGGGGGCCATCCTGATAAACACCTCGCGCGGCCCGATCGTCGATGAGAAGGCGTTGCTGGAGGCGGTGCGGGCGCGCCGCATCGTCGCCGCGCTGGACGTGTTCGACCGCGAGCCGCTGCCCGCGGGCCATCCGTTGCGCAGCGCGCCGAACACGGTGATGACGCCGCATCTCGGCTATGGCGTGCAGGAGACCTGGGTGCAGTTCTACCCGCAGAGCATGGAAAACGCGCTGGCGTTCCTGGATGGCAAGCCCGTGCGGGCGGTCAATCCGGAGGCGGTGGGGAAGCGCGGATAACCGTGGGCGTCGCGCAAGGAGGCAATGATGGAGATAACCCGAGCCGTAATAGAATTCGGCACCCAGGCCGTGCGGCACTACCGCGATAAGCCGGCAATCGAGAATGAGACACGAATACCGGAAAAGTGCTTGAGCCTGTTTGTGGCGTCGCACTTCATAAGTCAGCGGCATTGGGATGCCAAGCTAGAAGTCTCGTACCCGGAAATGCTCAAGCAACTCGGAATCACTGGTCCAGAAGTCGCGCCAGTGTTCGGAGGCCAGCGCGCAGATATCGCTGTCTTTCAAGACGCCAAACCTGTGGCGATTGTCGAGCTGAAGATCATCGACGAGGGTCGCAAGTTCGATGGGGTAACTGAGGATTGGGGCAAGATCCAGCGCCTGCGACAGCTCGTATCCTCCAGGTCACACGTTTCACTCGATGGTTACGTCGGGGCGTTGGTGTGCGACACTACGAAGTTGGCGGAGCAGACCATAGCCGGACTCGAGCTGGCTCTCGGAGGTGTCACTGTCGAACGTGGTGAGAGAATAGCGGCCCGAGACGTTGGATGGGGTTGGCTGTTCGTAGGTGCCAAGTTGATCTAGGCTATCGTACTGAACAGCCGCCGGTCCCACCATACCGGCTGATGCAGGCTGTGGGTGACGCGCAGAAACTCTGGATGTTCGGGGTTGATCAGCACGTTAAGTTCCATGCGCGCGACGGCGCTCGGAACCAGGAGCAGTAGCGATCGGCGCGAACCATGCCAGGTTTCCCCGTAGGTTTGCGAAACGCCTGGCTTGTCGGCATCCCATCCTGGCAGATGGGCCGGGTTCAGCATTTCGTAGGTCACGCCATTCGGGATGGTGATTTGGATGAAGTGCTGGTTCGGCGGTAGCCGCCCGCTGGTGCGCACAAGCTTTTCCAGCATCGCGGTCGAATAATGCTCGGATGCATAGATGATCTGGCTGGCGGAACTATTCCAGCGGCCCGGCGACAGGCCTGAACCGGTGGCATCGAAGATCGGATAGGCGCCATCTGGATCTCCGATTCGGAAGGCAGTCAGGACGCGGTCAAGGCGCTGCGGCGTCACACCGCGGTGCCGTATTTGATTCCGCCAAGAATGCTTTCGACCAGTGGCCGACCGAACTCACTCGCCAGGACCACATCGATCGGTCGACGCATGTCCAGCAGCATGTGAGGCGCGAACATCCAGCGGCGGGTGTCCTCGTCGCTTTTCCAGATATCCTTGGCATAGGCCCAAACCGAGGCAAGCCGGGCGACGCGAGCACTCTCTTCCGGGTTCAGCCGCGGTGACGGTTGGGTACGTCGGCGCGCCAGCGTAGCGCGTGGCACAAGACGGTGCGCAAAGCTTGAGTCATCAGGTGCCACGGTGTGGGCAATCCGGTCCAGCGCCGACAGCGGCAGCCCTTTCTCGACCTCGCTCATCAGGCCAAGCGGCGCCGCAGAACGGGAGGCATGCTTGCGCAGGCCCAGAAGATCGGGGACGGAAGCGGCGGCAACGGACATCTGGCTCTCCGAGATCATCTGAAACCATATTTAATCTCACCTGGGCAGAACCGCAACGCCCCGCCCTTGACCCCGCCCCCCCGTGCGCTATCCATCGCCCCG
Organism: Acetobacteraceae bacterium; assembly: GCA_035535035.1. GTDB lineage: Bacteria > Pseudomonadota > Alphaproteobacteria > Acetobacterales > Acetobacteraceae > JASHVB01. Next base: position 34,420 of record DATLQW010000192.1, on the reverse strand, counting down.
ACGCCAGAACAGGAGACCGGCAATGCGCGCCTGGGCCGTGGTCGAGAACGGGGCACCGCTGAAGGAAATCGAACTCCCCACGCCGGAGCCGAAAGGCACCGAGGTGCTGATCGAGGTGACGCATTGCGGCGTCTGCCACTCCGACCTGCACATCTGGGACGGCTATTACGATCTCGGCGGCGGGCAAAAAATGTCGCTGAAGGATCGCGGCGTCACGCTGCCGCTGGCGATGGGGCACGAGATCGTCGGCCGCGTCGCCAGGCTCGGCCCCGATGCAAAAGGGGTGAAGGTCGGCGACCTGCGCATCGTGTTTCCCTGGCTCGGCTGCGGCACGTGCGAGAAGTGCCTGGCGGAAGAGGACAACATGTGCCTCGTCCCGCGCAGCCTGGGCGTGTATGCGAATGGCGGCTACGGCACGCATGTCATCGCGCCGCATCCGCGCCATTTGGTCGATCCCGGCAACCTCGATCCCGCCGTCGCGGCGACCTACGCATGCTCTGGCATCACCGTGTTTTCGGCGATCCGCAAGGCGATGCCGCTGCCGCCGCGGGAGGCAATCGTCGTGGTCGGCGCCGGCGGACTCGGCCTGAACGCGATCGCGGTGCTGAAGGCGCTGGGCCACCAGCACATCGTCGTGGTGGACATCAGCGCGGAGAAGCGCGACGCGGCACTGAAGGCTGGCGCGCACAAGATGGTGGACGGCAACGGCGAGGACGTGGCGAAGCGCATCATGGCGGCGGCCGGCGGGCCGGTGCTGGCGGTGATCGACCTGGTGAACGGCACGCAGACCGCGCGCTTCGCCTTCGGTGCGCTGCGCAAGGGCGGCAAGCTGGTGCAGGTCGGGCTGTTCGGCGGCGAACTTTCGCTCCCGTTGCCGCTGATGGCGATCCGCGCGCTGACCGTGCAGGGCAGCTATGTCGGCAATCCGAAGGAGCTGCGGGAGTTGGTCGCGTTGGCGCAGGGCGGCACGCTGCCGGCGCTGCCGGTGGCGACCGTGCCGCAGAGCCAGGCCTACGACGCGCTGATGCGCCTGCGCGACGGCAAGGTGACCGGCCGGCTGGTGTTGCGCGCCGAAGCGGCCTGAAGGTCCGCGCGCGGCGCCGGCGGGTGGGCCGGCGCTCCACCGCGTGACTGCGTCATCGCAAACTCGATGCGCGCCGCGTCGTCGCAGCCGGGGGCGGCGGCGCGGAAGTCGAACAGCACGCGGGTGCGGCCGGACGGTTCGGCACGGATATCGATGACAGCCATGGTCGATCCTTCAATGCATCGCCAACGCGTGCACCGGGTGGGTTGGTGGAGGCGGGCCAGGGTGGCACAAACCGCGTTCCAGCCTGGTATCGGCGTGGCGACGACTCCGATCGCCATGAGGATTCCGGTGGATTATGTCTCGATCTCCGGTTCCCGGCGGCGGCCCGGCGCCCCGGACTGGGCATTACGGACGCGGACGGCGGCTGGCTGACGCACGACAGATACTCCGATTCCGGCACTGATGTCCCGGACTTTGGCCGGACTGTGGCGAATGTCACCACAACGTCGTCCAGGGCACCATTCGGATGTTTCCGTACGGCAATCGACGCCATGCGCGGTTCCGGGCAGTATCCGGTTCGTTCGCTGTGTCCGGAGCCTCGCATATGAGCCAAAATACCTCGATCCGCCGTTCCTGGGTGCTGAAGCGGCGCCCGTCCGGTGCGCCGGACGCCGATGATTTCGCGCTGCGCGAGGATGCCGTGCCGGGGCCGCATCCGGGCGAAGTGGTCACCCGCACGATCTGGCTCTCCATCGATCCTTATATGCGCGGCCGGCTGCGGGAACAGCAGACCTATGCCGTGCCGATCCAGCTCGGCGAGGTGATGACGGGGGAGACGGTGGGGGAGGTGATCGCCTCGGCCGATCCGCGCTTCGCGCCGGGCGACGTCGTGGTCGGCGCGCGCGGCTGGCAGACGCACTGCCTCACGCCAGGCGACCGGCTGGTGAAGCTCGGCCGGCACGGTGCGCCGCTTTCGGCGTATCTCGGCGTGCTGGGCATGCCTGGCGCCACCGCCTGGCGCGGCATCACCGAGATCTGCCAGCCGAAGGCCGGCGAGACGGTGGTGATCTCGGCGGCATCCGGTGCGGTCGGCTCGGTGGCCGGACAGTTGGCCAAGCGTGCCGGCGCGCGCGTGGTAGGCGTCGCCGGCGGGGCGGAGAAGTGCCTGTTCGTACAGGAGGCGCTGGGGTTCGACGACTGCGTCGATCACCGTTCGATGGATTTGCACCGCGAGTTGGTGGCGTGCTGTCCCAACGGCATCGACGCCTATTTCGAGAATGTCGGCGGTGCGGTCCAGGCCGCCGTCTTCGAATTGCTCAATCCGTTCGCCCGGGTGGCGATGTGCGGGATGGTGTCGCAATACAACCAGGCGGAGTTTCCCCCCGGCCCGAACCTGGGTTTTGTCGTCGGGAAGCGGGTGCTGATCCAGGGCTTCATCGTGTCCGACAAGCCGGAGAAGCTGGCGGAATGGCGCAACCTGGCCGCACCCTGGGTGGCCGACGGCAGCCTGGCGTATCGCGAGGACGTGCATGATGGGCTGGAGCAGGCGCCGGATGCGCTGGCCGGCATTCTCGGCGGGCGGAATTTCGGCAAGCTGCTGGTGCGGGTGGGGGCGGACCCGCGGTGAACGCCATGGCCGGCGATCCGGTTCGGCTCTGGTGCCATCCAGGCCATTGCGCGCCAGGTTAAGCGCTGCGACGCCTGGACCTGGCTTCGTTCCTATTCCGCCGCCAGCCGCGCCAGTTCGGCATCGCGCATCGTCACCACCACCTTGATCGCATCGTCGATGCGTTCGCGCGCATAGCGCAGCGCGGTCGGCAGGTCGTGCAGGCCGAAGCTGTGCGTGTGGATCTTCGTGGCATCGAAGCGCTTCTGCGACATGAACGCCTCGGCGCGGTGCGTGGCGCTCTTGCCCTCGCCGCGGATGCCATAGAGGTAGATGTTGTTGCGCACGATGTATGCGATGTCGATCAGCGCCGGCTCGTGCGGGAAGGCGGCGAGGCAGATGCGGCCGCCGCGGTTCAGCATGCGCGCCGCCTGGTTGATCGCGTCGGGCGCGCCGGAGCATTCCAGCACGTAGTCCAGCCCCTTGCCGCCGGTGATGCGGCGCACGGCCTCCACCGCATCCTCGTTGCGCACGTTCACCACGTGGTCGGCCCCCAAGGCGCGGCCGATCTGCAGCCGGTTGTCGCGCGTCCCGGTGAGAACAACCGGCGACGCCCCCAGCGCCTTGGCGACAGCGACGCCGAGCAAGCCGATCGGTCCCGGCCCCAGTACCGCGACGCCTTCCCCCGCCACCAGGCCGCCGAGTTCGGTCAGCCCGTACATCGCGGTGCCTGCCGTCACCACCAGAGTCGCCTCGGCGTCCGACATGCTGTCGGGGATGGCGACCAGGGTGTTGATGTTGTTGACGGCATATTCGGCGAAGCCGCCATCGGTGGTGAAGCCGTTGGCACGATGGCCCTTGTCCACCTCGCCGTAGTTCAGTCCGTAGTTGAGGCAGGCGGTGTACATGCCCGCGCGGCACCGCTTGCACTGGCCGCAGCCGGCATGGATCTCCACGGTGACGCGCTGCCCGATGCGGTACTCGTCCACCCCCGGGCCGAGCGCCGCCACGGTGCCCATGTATTCGTGGCCGGGGGTAAAATTCTGGTTGAACGGCTGGCCGCCGCGGATCAGCGCCGGCGGGCCGTGCGCGATGATCTCCAGGTCGGTGGCGCAGATCGCCACGGCATCGATGCGCACCAGCACCTCGGCGCGGCCCGGCATCGGCACCGGCTTCTCCACCAGGCTGAGCTGTCCGGGATCGTCCAGCACCCAGGCCCGCATGCGGTCGGGCAGCGGGAAGGCGGGGTCGGTCTTCACCTTGGACTGGCTCACGCGCGTGTCCTCCCTGCGAGTCTTGTTTGGGCCGGCCGGCCGGTGCGGGAGCCGCCGGGGCTGGCTCCCGTGCAGGCCGGCTGGTGTCCTGGTCCTGACATTGCTCGGTTTGTGTCATTGCGCGCGCAGGGACGCAATCTCCATCTGCATCGCTGCGACGGTCCGGGGCGCATGCCGGCGCGGCTGCGCTTCGCCGGCGACACGCTGGGCGCGCCGGTGGGGAGCGTGGGGCAGGCGAACACGGCGCAGAGCGCCCAATTTGTCGCGGTGACAACACGCCGCCGTTGTCAACCGACCGTGCTGACGTCGCCGTGTTGCCGCATTGGCCGAGGAGATGCACGGGCGAACAGGTTTGCCGCCACCGTGCTCTACGCGATGCTGATCACATTGGCGTACGGCTCTCGTTCAGGCTTATCGGCTGGTCCGCGGTGAGGCTGCAACCACATCGAAGCTGCTTGGCGAATTCTTCATTACACGCGGCCATGGATATCGCCGGCACGATTGGATGCGGGCGCCGGCGTGGGTCGCAGACCAATCCCGACACCGAGTTTCTTGGACAGATGCGAGTATCTGGGATAAATTTACGGCGAACGGCGCTGGCGAGACCGCCGCGCCTTGGTTCTCCGTATCTGGGACGCGTTGTACGGCGAAATCGAAATCTGCAACTTGCGCGGGCGCCATCTGGGTGTCGCCGATCCATGACCGGCGACCGAATCAAACCTGTGCGGAAGGGGAGGCGGATCCGTGTCTGACGTACGACCGAAGCGTTTGTCGTTTCTCGATTTGTACTGGCGTGGGAAGGTTTCAGCCGACCGGATCGACGATTTCATCGATGACTGGCACGAGTCGGATGACAGCGAGCAGCGCCCGTTGGCCGAGTTTCTGGGAATGACGGAGGACGAGTACTCGGTGTGGCTGGCGTCCCATCAGGCGCTGCCATTGCTCGTCGCTGCGCGGCAGGACGGACTGACTGTCGTCGAGGCGGTTCGGCGCCATTTGGCTGATTTGCAACGTGCGGCACTGCCTGCCGCCGAAACCGCCGTTTCCATATTGTCGCATTGGCTGGAGCAACGGGCGAGCGGGTAGGGTTGGTGGCGGCGGACTTATTGACATTCCATGAATAATGGTCACCATCGCATGCATGTTCCCCGTTGAACACGGGGAATTTGGCAGACCTCCAAGTGACGGTTATTATGGTAATGTTCATATGAACCGATGGCGTCAACCGTGACCCGGCCAGTCAATTCCACAAAGTGCATGCAAATCGAGCGATAGTGCGGGCCAGTCGGTTTCCGGCAGTTCGAGCACTGATCGCCGGAGCAGCGCCACATCGCCGATTATGATCCGTCCGGTCAGTTCCGCACCGCTCACGCGAACCGGGTGATCGACCTTGCTCGCACCGCCTTACGCCATTAGGATGATCGTATCTTGCGAGAGCCGTCCGTGACAATCGCATCCGGCATAGTTTCCCTGGCAAGCTCCAGGTTCGCGCCCGGCAGGCGTGGCAATGCCGCTCCCAGCGCGCAGTCAGCCGGCGAGTCGCTTACGCCAGAGGCGCTTGAGGCTCTCCAGCACCACCACGACACCCACGACGATGGCGGCCACCAGCAGGAGGTCGTCCGCGTGCAGCGGACCGAAGCGGAACATCTCCCTGCCGAGCGGCAGGGCCAGGATCAGCGCCAGCAACACCACGGTCACCGCCGAGACCCATGTCAGGGCGCGGTTGCGCTGGCCGACCAGGTCGCGCAGCGACGCCTCGAAGCCGCGGTTCACCAGCACCAGCCCCAGATCGACCAGCACCAGGGAAACGAAGGTAAGCGCGCGCGCATCCGCTTCCGGCAGCCCGTTGCGCAGCGCGAGCGCGTACAGCGCCGCAAGCGCGAGAAAGGCAACCGCCCCCTGCAGCAGGCTCCAGCCGACCAGCGCCGGCGAGAACAGCGGACTGTCCACGGCACGCGGCGGACGCCGCATGACGCTGGCCTCCGCCTGTTCCGCCTCGAACACCATCGAGCACACCGGGTCGATCACCATCTCCAGGAAGGCGATATGAACCGGGCCGAAGATGAGCGGCAGGCCGGTGAGCAGCGGCAGCAGCGCCAGCCCGGCAATCGGCACGTGGACGGCGATGATGTAGGCCATCGCCTTGCGCAAATTGTCGTAAATCCGCCGGCCGAGCCGGATCGTCCGGACGATGGAGCCGAAATCGTCATCCAGCAGCACCAGCGACGATGCCTCGCGCGCCACGTCGGTCCCGCGCCCGCCCATGGCGATGCCGATATCGGCGGCCTTCAGGGAGGGCGCGTCGTTCACCCCGTCGCCGGTCATCGCGACGACCTGGCCGCCCGCCTGTAGTGCCCGCACGATGCGCAGCTTCTGCGCCGGCACGATGCGGGCAAAGACGCCGACGCGCCGGACGGCATCCCGCAGTTCGGCTTCGCCCATCCGGGCGATGGCGGGTCCGTCCAGCACCGCTTCGGCATCGAGCCCGGCCTGGCGGGCGATGGCGCGCGCGGTGACCGCGTAATCCCCGGTGATCATGACCACCCGGATGCCGGCGGCCCGGCATTCGGCGATGGCGGCGGGCACCGAGCGGCGCAGCGGGTCGGCAAGCCCGGCGAGGCCCAGCAGGCGGAAAGCGAAATCATGCGGCGAGTCAGGCGGCACGCCTGGCGCGGTCGCTTCGGCCACCGCCAGGACGCGCATGCCGGCCTCGGCAAGCCGATCGGCCTTGCGGGCCAGCGCGTCCCGCGCGACCTGGTCCAACCGGCAGAGCTGGGCGATGGCCTCCGGCGCGCCCTTCGCCGCAACCCGCAAAGGGCCGTCCGCCGATGGCCGCCATGCCTGCGTCACCGCCAGCAGATCGGGCCGCAGCCCATAGGTCCGGACCAGGGTCCCGGCCTCGATCGCTTCCCCAGTGCTGCCGGCGAGTGCCTGGAAGGCCCGATCCATCGGGTCGTAGGCATCCGGCGCGCTGGCCAGCGCGGCGGTTGCTGCCAGGCGACGGAATTCAGGCGGCAGCGGTTGCGCCTCGGCCACTGCCAGCGTCTCGCCATCCACCTGCAATGCGGCAACCGACATGCGGTTCTCGGTGAGGGTCCCGGTTTTGTCGGTGCACAGAATCGTGGCTTCGCCCAGCGTTTCGATGGCCGGGGCACGGCGTGTCAGCACACGCGCCTGCGACATGCGCCAGGCGCCCATGACCATGAACACCGTCAACACCAGGGGAAACTCCTCCGGCAGCATCGCCATGCCGAGCGCGATTCCCGCCAGCAGCGCATCCAGCCACGAGCCGCGCAGCAGGCCGTAGAGCAGGACCACGAGACCGCAGCAGACCAGGCCGATCGCCGCCGCGGCGCGCACCATGCGGGCGGTCTGCCGGCTGAGGTTCGGCGGCGCCGTCTCGATTTCCACGAGCGTCTGGCCGATGCGGCCGATCTCGCTGTGCGGCCCGGTCGCAAGCACCTCCGCCACGCCTTGTCCGCGCACCACCATCGTGCCGGAGAACACATGCGGCAGGTCATCGCCGCCCGGGTGCCTGTCCGGCTCCGCCCCGGCCACGACTGCCTGCTTGCGGACCGGCACCGATTCGCCGGTCAGCAGGGATTCGTCGGTCAGCAGGTCGCGCGCCTCGAGCAATAGCGCATCGGCCGGCACGCGGTCGCCTTCCGCCAACAGGACAAGGTCACCGCGCACCACCTCCCGGCCGGCGATCCGCCGTTGCTCGCCGTCCCTGATCACCAGGGCACGCGGGCTGGTCAGGTCCCGCAGGGCATCCAGCACGTGCTCGCTCCGCGCTTCCTGGACGACTGCGATCGCGACCGAAAGGGAGGCGAACACCAGCAGCAGCAGCGCCTCGATCCGGTCGCCGAGCAACAGGTAAATCAGCCCGGCGCCGAGCAGCAGGGCGAACATCGGTTCGCGCAGCACGTCGCGCAGGATGCGCGGGAGCCGGCGGCGGCTGCCGCGCGGCAACTCGTTCGGACCGTCGCGCCGCAGCCGTTCGGCGGCCTCGCGAGCAGTCAATCCCGGCAAACGAGCCCCAGCAAGACGGGCGGCCGCACCGGACTGCTCCGCGTTTCCGCCGTCAGGCGGCGCGGAAGCTGCTGGGCTGAAAACCTCGGGGGCCATTCGATCCTCCACAGCGCGGATCAGAGAGGGCGGCTCCGGCGCCAAATGAGTCCCTTATCGCAACATGCGCCGATAGCCGCCTTGATCGAGATCAAAAAGCGTCTGTCGGGGATTGGCCGAATCACGCGCGCCTTGAATGAAACTGCGCAGGTCGCCGAAGGCAGGTCGCAGGAGACTCCCCCTCCCCTTGAGGGAGGAGTTTGCTTGTTTGTTTCTTGCCGGCGAAGCGATGCGGCAACCTCCGGCGGGGGATTGCTTCGTCGCCTCGCCACTTGCAGTGACAGGCGTCCCCGCTTCTGCCAGGCCGGGCGCCAGCTACAGCCAAGGACCGCCCATTGCCGCCCCCGCCGGATGCCACCACCCAACCCGCTGCCGCACCGGAAGCGCCGGACGCCGCCCCAAACGAGCGGCCCTGGCGTCCCCTCCTGCGCGCCATGCTCTGGCTGCTCGCCGCCGAGTTGCTGGCGATCTGCGTCGCCGTGCTGGCCGGCTTCACAGCCGGGTTTTCACGGGTCGTTGCGCATCGCCACGGCGCGGAGGGTTGGACGCCATCGCTGCTCTTCTATCAGTTGGTCGGAACGGTCGCGCTGCAAGCGACCCTGCTGCTCGCGGACCTGACGCAAGGCCGATCGCTGGGCGGTGGCAAACTCGCGGTCGGACTCGGCGCCGCGCCGATGCGCCGGCACCGGCTGATCGCATTGTTCGCCGGGCTGATGATCGCCTGGGTGCTCGCTTATGCGATGACCCTCACCCATTTCCAGGCGTTCAACGCCTATGTGGCGGCCCGGGTGCCACCCGTCCTGACGCCGCCGGTGACGGCCGGCCCGGTCGTGCTGGCCAGCTCGCTGCTTCTGACCCTGGCCGTTGCACCGGTTGCCGAGGAGTTTTTCTTCCGAGGCTGGCTGTGGACCGCGTTGCGCCGGTGCTGGAGCGTCTGGCCGACGGCGCTCTGCACCGCCGGCCTCTGGCTCGGCATCCATGCCCTTGATGGTCCGGTCCGCGCGCTCATTCTGTTGCCGACGGCGATTCTGCTCTCGCTGGCACGGCATTATGGCGGCAGCGTGCGCGCGTCCCTGCTGGTGCACGGCGTCAACAACGCCACCGCGGTAGCCATCCAGATCGCCGCGCGATTGCTGGTGCCGCACTAACCCGCCGGCCGGCCCCCAACCCCACCATCCGCCGCATCCTCCTCTGGCGAACGCAATGTCAGCGCCAGCGCGTGCATCCCTTCGGCGAACTCCCGCGCCAGCACGCGGTGCACCGCGCGCGACCGCGCCACCCGCGGCATACCCCGGAATGCCGCCGACACCACCAGCACGTTGTAATGCGTTTGCCCGCCCGGCTGCGCGCCCGCATGGCCGGCGTGCCGGGCACTGTCGTCCACGACGCGCAGCTTCACGGGCGAGAAGGCGGCGGTCAGGGCGGCTTCCAGCCGGGCGGCGCGGGACTGCATGGCGCACATATCGGCCTGACACGGCCTGACGCCAAGCCGCCTGTTGCCAATTCGCCCGCACGTCGCACATAACACCACCCATGACCCGCCGTCCCCCGCGACCCAGGGCCTACGCGCCCGACCCTGCCGCTCCGGGGCGGACCTGCGACATGCCCGGATGCGGCGCCCAAGGCGAATACCGCGCCCCAAAGTCACGGCAGAACCTCCAGGAATACTGGTGGTTCTGCCTGGAGCATGTGCGCGCCTACAACGGCTCGTGGGATTTCTACAAAGGCATGAGCCCCGGCCAGATCGAGGCGCAGCTCCGCGCCGACACCGCCTGGCAGCGCCCAACCTGGCCGCTCGGGCGGCTGGGCAGCTATCGCGCCTGGGATGGTGAGCATGTGCGCGACCCGCTGCATGTGCTGTCCGCCGGCCGGATGCACCGCGGCACCGGCCAGCCGCCCGACCATGCGCCGACCGAACTGCGCGAGCCGCTGGCCACGCTGGGCCTGAGCTGGCCCACCACGCTGGATGCGGTGAAGCTGCGCTACAAGGAGCTGGCGAAGCGGCACCATCCGGACGCCAACGGCGGCAGCCGCGAATCGGAAGAGCACCTGAAAACCATCAATCTGGCCTATGCGGCAATCCGATCCCGCCTGACCACCGAATCCCGCGTGGCCGCCACCGGCTGATCCCCCCAACCCTCCTGCTCTTGCGCCGCGCGGCGCGGAGGTTAAACTTTTCCAGGAACACACAGGACCCGCTTGCCGATGAACAAGGTCACCGCCCTCGCCGAAATTCGCCCCACCTCCGCGATCGACCTGCCGGACACCAAGGTCGATGCGCGCGAGGCGTTCGGTATCGATGCCGACATGGTCGTGCCCGCCTTCTCGGTGCGCACCGAACACGTGCCGGACATCGATGACGCCTACCGGTTCGACAAGGAGACGACGCTGGCGATCTGCGCCGGCTTCGCGTTCAACCGGCGGACGATGATCCAGGGCTATCACGGCACCGGAAAGTCCACCCATATCGAGCAGGTCGCCGCGCGGCTGAACTGGCCGTGCATCCGGGTGAACCTGGACAGCCACATCAGCCGCATCGACCTGATCGGCAAGGACGCCATCGTCATCCGCGACGGCAAGCAGATTACCGAGTTCCGCGAGGGCATTCTCCCGTGGGCCCTGCAGCACGCCTGCGCGCTGGTGTTCGACGAATACGACGCCGGCCGCCCGGACGTGATGTTCGTCATCCAGCGCGTGCTGGAGGTCGAGGGCAAGCTGACATTGCTCGACCAGAACCGGGTGATCCGGCCGCATCCGTCGTTCCGGCTGTTCTCCACCGCCAACACGGTGGGGCTGGGCGACACCACCGGCCTGTATCACGGCACCCAGCAGATCAACCAGGGCCAGATGGACCGCTGGAACATCGTCGCCACGCTCAACTACCTGCCGCACGGCATGGAAACCGAGATCGTGATGGCGAAGATGGCGATCCCGGAAACCGACACCGCGATGAAGAAGCGCATCGAGAGCATGGTGGCGCTGGCCGACCTGACGCGCGCCGGCTTCATCAACGGCGACATCTCCACGGTGATGTCGCCGCGCACGGTGATCACCTGGGCGGAGAACGCGCGCATCTTCGGCAGCATCGGCTTCGCGTTCCGCGTCACGTTCCTGAACAAGTGCGACGAGGCCGAGCGTTCGACGGTGGCCGAGTACTATCAGCGCTGCTTCAACGAGGAGATCACGACCGGCGGGTTCACGACGCGAAAGTGACGGCGACCGGCGCCGTCGCGGGCGAGGGCCCAAGACGGCGCCGCTTGCCAGCAGAAGAGCCAATGAAGCTCAAGAATTTCTCGAACGCATACTTCGTCGTTTCGGTTCTTGTACCGGGCTTCATATACAGCGGCGTGATGTCGGCGTTCGTTCCGACAAGAGCGCATAAAGAAAAGGAGCTGATCTGACTTCGTTATCTGACGGCGACCGCATTCAACTACGCAATCTGCTCGCCGCTGATATACCTTCTCGCCTTTGGCATCGCATTTCCCAACCATCCGATAGGGCAGGCATTCTGTTGGTTCATCATCATATTCGTCGCGCCGGTCATCCTGGCTATGGCACGTGCGAGGATCGTTCAGCGGGACGGCCTCGGATGGCTCTATCGATTGATCGGCTTGCGCTCCATCAGTCCGATTCCGACCGGCTGGGATTGGATCTTCAGCACCACCGAGCCTTGCTACGTGCTGATCACCTTGACGGACGGCACGGAGATTGCCGGGTATTTCGGACGCCGGTCGATGGCCTCCTCGGATCCCGAGCGCAAGGACATATATATCGAGAGGGTGTACACTATACTGATGGAGGGCGGTCCGTGGGAGGAAGTTGAACGCTCTCTGGGCATGCATGTCGATGGCTCCCAAATCGCTTACATCGAGTTCAGGAGGTAAACCGGCCATGGCGAGATCTGACAGACCGGCCCAAGACGGCTATCAACCGATCACTGAAGGTTATCAGCCGGGACGGGTCAAAGCCACCCAGACCACCCAGAAGGCCTACGCCCCGATCAGCAATGCGGGCAGCACTACGCAAGAGGCGCCGCGTCCGCCCAGCGGTGGGTCGAGCGCGGCCAAGCCAGCGAAAAAGTGAGCTTGCGGGCCAATTTGGCGAGCGGGCCACCAGCCCCCGGCAACCAGCCCCCGATGTGGTGAGCGAATTATGAGCGGCAGCAAGCAGGACAACGCACGCACGGAAGACTTCAAGCGCGCCACCGCCGGCGTGCTGCGCGCGATCGCCGAACAACCCGACGTGCAGGTGGCATTCCAGCCCGGCCCGTCCGGCCTGTCCGGCAAGCGCGCGCGCCTGCCGCTGCCGACCCGTGCGCTCCCGGCCGCGGAGATGGCGCGGCTGCGCGGTGCGTCCGACGCCCTCGGCCTGCGCCTGCGCCACCATGACGACGCGCTGCACGCCGCCCGCATGCCCGCCCGGCGCGAGGCGAAGGACGCCTACGACGCGCTGGAGCAGGCTCGCGTGGAAGTGGTCGGCGCGCGGCACATGTCCGGCGTGGCAGCCAATCTGCGCGCCAAACTGGCGGAGGAGTGCGAGGCCGAAGGCTACGACCGCATGACCCGCAAGGACCAGCTCCCGGTCGCCGCGGCGCTGTCCCTGCTGGCGCGGGAGCAAATGTCCGGTGAGCAATCGCCGGCCGCGGCGCAGCGTATCCTGGAGCAATGGCGCGACACGCTCGGCACGCAGGCGGACACCGCGCTCGCCGAGATGAAGGCGTCGCAGACCGACCAGAAAGCCTTCGCCCGCGCGGCGCGCCGGCTGCTGGCCGCGCTCGACCTGGCCGAGGCGGAAGCCGACGCCGAACCCGAGGACCAGACCGAGGAAGGCGAGGAAGGCGGCGAGCAATCCGGCCAGCAAGACCAGTCGCAGGAAGGCGACGGCCAGAGCGAATCGGAATCCGAATCCATGCTCGGCGCCCAGCCCGAGGAGATGGAAGGCGAGGCAGCCGACGACGAGGGCACCGAATCCGACGAGGACGCCGCGATCGCCGAGGGCGACGATCGTCCCGGCGGTCCGCAGCCCCGCCGCGAACGGCCCAACCCGGACGATTCGGCGGTGTATCGCGCCTATACGCGGCAATACGACGAGGAGGTCGATGCCGACGAACTGTGCGATGCCGATGAGCTGGCGCGGCTGCGCCAGCAGCTCGATCAGCAGTTGCAGCATCTTCAGGGCGTGATCTCCAAACTGGCCAACCGGCTGCAGCGCCGCCTGCTGGCGCAGCAGACCCGCGCTTGGGAGTTCGACCTGGATGAGGGAATGCTCGACGCCGGCCGGCTGTCGCGCGTCGTGGTGAACCCGATGCAGGCGCTGTCGTACAAACGCGAACTCGACATGGAGTTCCGCGACACGGTGGTGACGCTGCTGATCGACAATTCCGGCTCGATGCGCGGCCGGCCGATCACCGTGGCGGCGATGTGCGGCGACATCCTGGCACGCACGCTGGAGCGTTGCGCGGTGAAGGTGGAGGTGCTGGGCTTCACCACGCGCGCCTGGAAGGGCGGGCAGAGCCGCGAGAGCTGGGTACAGGCCGGCAAGCCGCGCAATCCCGGACGGCTGAACGATCTGCGCCACATCATCTACAAGGCGGCGGATTCGCCGTGGCGGCGCGCGCGCAAGAATCTCGGCTTGATGCTGCGCGAGGGGCTGCTGAAGGAGAACATCGACGGCGAGGCGCTGCTGTGGGCCTATCGCCGGCTGCTGATGCGCCCGGAGCATCGCCGCATCCTGATGGTGATCAGCGACGGTGCGCCCGTGGATGATTCGACGCTGTCGGTGAACCCCGGCAACTACCTGGAGAAGCACCTCCGCGAGGTGATCCGCGACATCGAGGCGCGCGACATGGTGGAGCTGATCGCCATCGGCATCGGCCACGACGTGACTCGTTATTATCGTCGTGCCGTAACGATCGTGGACGCCGAGGAACTCGGCGGCACGATGATGCAGAAACTGACCGAGCTGTTCGACGAAGACGCCGCGGCCGCCTGGGCCCGCGCATCGAGCGAGCGGGCCGCCCTGGTGGTGTAGGCACGCGTCACCGCAGGCCGGCATTCACCCCACGACAGGTGGCCGTGGTATCCAACGCGCCCGGCACGAACGCGCCCGAAAGGCGGATTCGCCGGCGTGGCCTTCCTCGTCGTGACGGGTACGGACCTCTATGGGCAACAAATCGCGGACCGGCGCCATCCGAAACCGCGCGGCAGCGACGCGCCGCTACCCCGCCGGCATCGCCGGTGCCAGCCGTCCGCCCAGCCGCACCGGCTCGATCCTCCGTGCCAGTCCCGTCGCGTCGTCGGTCTCGACGAACGTGCCGCACACCGTCGCCTCGCCCTCCGCCGGGCCCAGTTTCTCGCCCTTCATCTTGTGCCAGAAGCGCATCGTGGCGGCATCCTTCGCCATGCCGATCACGCTGTCATAATCCCCCGACATGCCGGCATCCGACTGGAACGCCGTGCCGCCCGGCAGCACCTGGCAATCCGCGGATGGGCAATGCGTATGGGTGCCGACCACCGCCGACACCTTGCCGTCGAGGAAATGCGCGAACGCCATCTTCTCGCTGGACGCCTCGGCGTGGAAATCCACGAAGATCGCCGCCAGCCCGTAGCTGCCCGGCGGCCCGCCCAGCCGGTGCCGCGCCAACTCGGCCGCCATCCCGCGGAACGGGCAGTCCAGCGGGTCCATGTAGAGCCGCCCCATCGCCTGCGCCACCAGGGCGCGCCGCCCGCCGGCCACCTCCACCACGATCGCCCCCCCGCCCGGCGTGCCGGGGGGGAAATTCAACGGGCGCAGCAGCCGGGGCGTCTCGGCAATGAACGGGATGATCTCCTTGCGGTCCCAGGCGTGGTTGCCCAGCGTGATCACGTCCGCCCCCGCCGCGAACAGCGCCGCCGCCATGTCGGGGCCGAGGCCGAAGCCATGCGAGGCGTTCTCGGCGTTCACCACCGCCAGGTCGATGCGCAGGGCGCCCCGCAGCCGGGGCAGCGCCGCCGCCACCGCCTCGCGGCCGGTGCGGCCCACCACGTCGCCGATGAACAGGATGCGCATTCAGGGTTCCTTGCAGGCGATCACGCCGTTATCCGTCGCCACCGCGTCCAGCCGCATGTCCGTCGGGCCGGCCGGCACCTCCGCCACCTCCTGCGCCGCATAGGCCACCCCGAGCGCATAGCGGCCCGGCAGCCCGGCCAGCGTGCGGTCGTAGAAGCCCGCGCCGTAGCCCAGCCGGTGGCCGCGCCGGTCGAACGCCAGCAGCGGTACCAGCAGGAAGTCGGGCACCGCGGCCTCGCCGACCGGGCGGAAGGTGCCAAAGCGTTCCGCCTCCAGCACATCCCCCGGGCGCCACAACCGGAAACCGAGCGGATTGCCGCGCTTCGGCGTGACCGGCAGGACAACCGGATGCCCACGCTCGTGCAGCGCCAGCAGCAGCGGACGAATATCGATCTCCCGCCCGATCGGCCAGAAGCCCGAGACCACCGCGCCCGGCGGCGGCGGCCGCTCGCGCAGCACGTGCCGGGTCAACGCCAAACCGGCGGCGACCGGATCCCACGCCTCGCGCGCGGCCAGCGCAAGCCGGCGCATGGCCTGCTTGGCGTCGGCGAGATCGCGAGGAAAAATGTGCGGAGCCGCCATGACCGTTGGCGTCTCAACCCTCCAAGGCCTGCTGGTGCAGGTGGGCGCCAGATACCGGGACCAAGATCCCGGCAGAGCCAGCTCCCTGGAGTTGCTTACTGGCCCCGGGGATGAATTGCCTGACGCGCCGGGCAGCTCCGCTCATGCTACTTAGGGGGCCTCCAGCCCGGCGGCAATGTCTTCCGCGCGCTTTGCCATGCGCGACAGTCGTCGGCCGAGCCGGGAATCGCCATTCGCCGGAACGCCGGCCTGCGCCGATTGCAACGTCTGCCGCAACTCGTGCAGCTCGTCGGCCATCAGCAGGCTGGCCATGACCAGCATCCGGGCCTCGCCGCTCTGCCCGGCGCTGGACTTGACCGATTCGATCCGTTGATCGACCTCGCGTCCCATCGCCGTCAAATGCTGCTCTTCGCCGTCGCGGCAGCCGATCGTATAAGCGTAGCCGTTGATCCGCAGCGTCACTTGCGCCATGCGACGTCACCTTCCCTACGCGACTCAGCCCGGCCTGCCGCCGGAGGAGCTGTTCAATGCCGCGCGCAGTCTATCGATCAAGCCGTCGAGTCGCGCGGCAATTTCCTCGACCGGAGGAACTGGGCCGGTCATTTCCGCCGCCCAATCCCCCGCCGCATCCCCGGCAGCGCTTGCTGCCGGGGATGGACCGCCGGCCGCACGCGCTTCCGCGCGCCGGGCGATGCGTTCCAGCGCCGCTTCAAGGCGCGCGGCGGCGTCTTCCGGATCGTCCGTCTCGCCTGCCATGCCTGCCAGGCCCCTTGCCTCGGTACAACTGCCGCGCAGACTGAAGCCGCGCAACGGGTCGAAGGTCAAGTCATTGGTCAGTGGTCACCAGCCAGTGGCCGGCAATCGGTATCCGGCGGTCGTGGTGCATGGTCTGCGGGAGGTGCGGCTGGCACTATCCGTCGGGCTGCCGGTCACGTTGCTGTCGGCGCCGGGGGCGGCGCTGCATGCCGGGTGCGGGTGGTGGCAAGCGCTGGTGCGGCGAGCAGCGGCCGAGTTCGCCGCGGTGAAGGTGGCCGACATCCTGGACTGCGGCGACGGCGCGGGGATGGCGCTGGCGGCGCTGCGCATCGGGCAGCAAATCCTCGTGCTGTCGCCGGCGGCGCCCGGTTGGGACGCGGTGGCGGCGATCGCGGCGGCGCAAGGCGGCAGCGTGCTGAATGCCGCGCCGCAAGCGCTGGATCTGGTCCGTCCCGGAGCCCCCCGGAGGCTGCACGATTGGCTGCAGATGCGAATGACCCCGGGTGACAGCGGGCCGCCCCTGGGCTAGTACGGAGACTTACCGGCAGCCAACCGAGAAAGGGACAGCCATGCGGGTTACCCAGAAGGTCAAGAAAATCCTGGATTGGTATGAGGGCGATCCGCCCGGCGTAAAGGCCAACCTCGCGCGCATCCTTTCCACCGGCAAGCTGGGCGGCACCGGCAAGGTGCTCATTCTCCCGGTTGACCAGGGCTTCGAGCATGGTCCGGCGCGCAGTTTCGCGCCCAATCCGCCGGCCTACGACCCGCACTACCATTACCAGCTTGCCATCGAGGCCGGGCTGAACGCCTATGCCGCACCACTGGGCATGATCGCGCAGGGTGCCGACACCTTCGCGGGCCAGATCCCGACCATCCTGAAATGCAACAACGCCAACTCGCTGGCGCCGAACAAGGACCAGGCGGTGACCGCCGGGGTGAAGGACGCGCTGCGCCTGGGCTGCGCTGCGGTCGGCTTCACCATCTACCCCGGCAGCGAATATGCCTACCCGCAGATGGAGGAGTTGCGCGAACTCACCGCCGAGGCGAAGGCCAGCGGGCTCGCCGTCGTTGTGTGGAGCTATCCGCGCGGCCCCAATCTCGACAAGACCGGCGAAACGGCGCTCGACATCTGCGGCTATGCCGCGCAGATCGCCGCGCTGATGGGCGCCAACATCATCAAGGTGAAGCCGCCAACCGCGGCAATCAGCCTGGAGGCAGCGAAGAAGAGCTACGAGAAATTCGACGGCTCGACCATGGCCAGGCGCGTGGAGCACATCATGCAGTGCGCCTTCGCCGGCAAGCGCATCGTGGTGTTCTCCGGCGGCGAGGCGAAGGACATCGACGGCGTCTATGAAGAAATCCGTGGCATCCGCGACGGCGGCGGCAGCGGCAGCATCATCGGCCGCAACACGTTCCAGCGGCCGAAGGAAGCCGCGCTGGAGATGCTGAACAAGATCATCGACATCTATCTCGGGAAAGCCTGAACCGGGTGGCCCGGATGGACGGCCGCCGGGACGGCTGCCGCGTCTATCTGGTGACCCCGCCGAAGCTGGAGCCGGTACCGTTCGCCGGCCTGCTGGCGGCGGCGCTCGATGCCGGCGACGTTGCTGCGGTGCAGTTGCGGCTGAAGGATGTGGGCGACGACGACTGGCGGCGCGCGATCGACGCGCTGCTTCCGGTGACGCAATCGCGCGACGTGGCATTCCTGCTGAACGATCGCGCCGACCTGGTGCGTGCGACCGGCTGCGACGGCGCCCATGTCGGTCAGGAGGACATGCCGGCGCCCCAGGCCCGCGCGCTGATGGGGCCGGAGGCGACGCTCGGGGTGACCTGCAAGGGCAGCCGCGACCTGGCCATGCAGGCCGGTGAGGACGGCGCCGACTATGTGGCGTTCGGCGCGTTCTTTCCCTCCGGCACCAAGGCGGTGACGCGCTTCGTCGATCCCGAAATCCTGCAGTGGTGGTCGGAGCTGATGGAACTGCCGTGCTGCGCGATCGGCGGAATCACCGCGGAGAATTGTCCCCCGTTGGTGCGCGCCGGGGCGGATTTCCTGGCGGTGGTGGGATGCGTGTGGCAGCATCCCGACGGACCGGCGGCGGGCGTGCGCGCGCTGAACGCGGCGATCGCGGCAGCACCAGGCAGCGAGTGACCATGGCACTGGATCCGGTAACGAAACACCTTGCCAGGCATGCCGTGGCGCGCCTGGAATCGCCGGTCCGGCGCGCGCCGCCTGGCAACCGCGCCGCGCACCGCATGCACGCACCGCCCGGATTGTGCTAAGGGCTTGTCGGGGAATCATCACTCCAACCGCGGTGACGACGATCATCCTGATCGTCCTCGCCACGAAAGCAGCGATAACGGCGGGGCCGATCGCGGCGATGTGACTTGATTTGAGTCGTTCCCGCCATGCCCGTAGCTGGAGCCGTGACCAGGTCCGGAGGCAATGGCGGCCGAACGCGAATGCGGAAGCCAGCTCGTCGGGTCCGCGGCCGAAATGGCTGAGCCGGCGTGGGAGGGATGCGCCCAACACGCGAAGCGCAGCCATCCGGCATCGCCTTCGCGCCGAGACAGTGATCTCCCGGTCAAGCGATTGCCGGGACTGCGCCACGGGAGCAGTGATGACCGACGTTCGGACCCACGGGCACCTCGCCACTGCTGTGTCGCCACGGCTGTTGCAATCGCCGGTGCCGCTCCGTATCGGACACCGCCCGGCCGGCATCCTGTCGGGGTGGCCGGCCGCCGCGTTCCGGCCGCTGCCGCGCGCCCGATACCGATCGTCGTTGATCCAACCCGACGTGTCGCATTGTTAAGGCGCGCCGCGCCGCCGCCTGTGCCAAGAAGCTGCCACGGAACGCGGGCCGATGTACTACGACGATAGCGTCATCGAGCAAAGCACGACCCAAATGCTCTTGCAGCGTTTGTTGCCGTTGCTTTGCCTGCTGGCCATGGCCCACATGCTCAACCGCCTTGGCCTGGAATACGCCGCGCGCGACATGGGCCCGGCTCTGGGCATCACCGGCGCGCAGTTCCGCTTCGCCGGCATCCTGTTCGACCTCGGCTATCTTGCCGCGGGCCTGCCCGCCGCCTGGTTCCTGCTGCGGTTCGGCGCGCCCCGCTGGATCGGCGGAATCGTGCTGGCCTGGGGCGCCATCGCGCTCGCCCACGCGTTGCTCTGGGATGCCCGGTCGCTTTACGCGATGCACCTGCTGCTCGGCGCCGCCGAGGCTGGCCTGGTTCCGGCCATGGTATTCTATCTCGCCGCGTGGATGCCGGAGCGCCATCGGTCCAAGGCAATCGCCGCGCTCATCGCCGCCACCACCCTGGTCCCTCTGCTCGGCGGCCCGGGCTCCGACCTGATCCTGCTGCTCGGGCGATGGTTCGGACTTCCAGACTGGCGCTTCCTGTTTGTCATCGAGGGGCTGCCGACGCTGTGGATCGGCCTGCACGTGGCATGGGTGCTGCCGCGCACGCCGGCTGACGCAAGCTGGCTGCCCGCCTCCGAGCGCCACTGGTTGCTCGACCAGCTACGGCGAAACGTGCCGTCCCCGGCGGTGGCGACCCGGTTTGCCGACGGATTGCGCGACGCCCCGACGCGCAAGCTGGCAATCATGCATGGCGTCATCGGCCTGGTGGGCGGCAGCCTGGGCCTGTGGGTGCCGCTGGCGATGCAGCGCGCCGGCTATGTGCCGCCGGTCATCGGCACCGTCATCATGGTGGTCGCGGCGGTGATCGGCACGGCCGGCACGGTGGCGGCGGGTCTGTTGCTGGACCGTCGCGCACAGTGGTGTCGGGCGTTGGCCGCCGGTTTCGTGCTGGCGGGCATCTGCCTGGCAACCGCAGCGGTGCTGCCGTACGGTATCGCGGCCGTGCTGGCGCTGGCCATCGTTGCGTGCATCGCCCCTGCCATCCTCGCGTTGACCTGGGTGCTGGCGCCCTGCCTCCTCGCCGGAGCAGCGGCGGCTTCGGGCTTCGCGCTTCTCGGCATCACCGGGATGCTGGGAACTCTCGGCGCCGTCGGACTCGCCGTGGTGTGGCACGATGCGACCGCGAGGTGCATGATCCTGGCAGTGGCCTGTCTGGCCGCGGCCTGGCTCGCACGGAAACTGGAAGGCTCCCGCCCGGTGGGGTTGTCCGCGTCGGCGGCGTCCCCGGGAGAATAGCGCGGAGCGTCCCAACCACGTGCCGGTCTGACGCGCGGATGCCGCCGCGATGTCATGGCGCGATCCCCCGACACGGCCCGCAAACCGCCACCCGGCAATGAACGAGTTGACCGCGGCTGCGCGGCCTGTACCCTGCGAGAGGACAATCCGTATCGCGGGTTTGCCTTTGCCGCCCACACGCTTGATCGGGGGACTGCGGCGCGTCCGGCCGGACGGGTCGGACTCCACGCGGGCATCCGGTCCGCCGCCGCTGTGGGTGACCCGGCCGGCGCGGAGGTGCCCCGGATCAGCCGCCGGCTGGCCCGCCGTTTGCGTGCCCTGCCGCTGCCACGTCTGGGGAGCTCGGCATGAACGACGCGAAGACCGCACTCGGCGACAAGATACTGGCGATCAAACGGGACAGGAAACTCACCTGGGCGGAGATCGCCGCCCGGCTGGGCCACGCACCCACCTGGATTTGCGCCGCTTGCCTCGGGCAGATGTCGATGACGCCGGAAACCGCCGCGAAGGCGGCGGAGCTGTTCGGCCTGGATCCGGCGGAGACCGCGCTGCTGCAGGCGATCCCGTATCGCGGCTCGCTGCCCGCCGGCGTGCCGACCGATCCGTTGATCTACCGCTTCTACGAGCTCGTCATGGTCTATGGCACCACCTGGAAGGAGCTGATCCAGGAGGAGTTCGGCGACGGCATCATGAGCGCGATCGACTTCGACATGGCGCTGGAGCGACAGCCGGACCCGAAGGGCGACCGGGTGAAGCTCACCATGTCGGGCAAGTTCCTGCCGTACAAGCGGTACTGAGCTGCTGGTTATGCGGGCATTCGCCCCCTGGCGCCGGGGGCCATCGCGCGGCTGTAGCGCGGCGAGAACATGGGCAGGCTGCTGATCCGGGTGTGACAGTAGGGGGATCGAGGCTGATAGGGCGTGGGCCTTTACAACGGAGGGGCGCCGGCGCGTCTCGCGCCAGAACCCACCGCCGCGACCGGCTGGGAGCCGGAACTGGCGAAACTCCGCCACCGCATCGCCCTGACCAAGCAACGCGGCGGCAACCTCCGGGTCGATCCGCATCGCCCGGGTCACCCGGGCACGGCTTTGGTCCGCCAGGCCCGCCGCACCCGCCTCCTTGCGGCGCGCCAGCCATTTGTGGCCGGTGTTCCGGCTGATCCCGTGCTGCACGCAAAGCGCGCTCCCCGATGTGCCTCCCCGCGCAGTCTCGGCGACACGTAACACAGGCGGCTGTCCATCACAGTCACCTCCGTCCAGGGCATCGAACACCTCCAGATCGGCAGACCGCACGCCTCAGGGAGTGTTACCCATGTGCCGGGTCCGCCGTGTCACCCATGTGGCCGGTTGAACCGGACAAAGCCCCTGGCCTTCCTTCGTGCCAGCGATTGTCCCGCGGTGGTCGCCTATTGCCCGGCAAAACTCTGCACCAGGCTCCCCGCCACCAGCCGCCAGCCGTCCACCAGGACGAAAAAGATCAGCTTGAACGGCAGCGACACCACGCTCGGCGGCAGCATCATCATGCCGAGGCTCATCAGCACGCTGGCCACCACCATGTCGATCACCAGGAACGGCAGGAACAGCAGGAAGCCCATCTCGAACGCGCGGCGCAACTCGCCCACCAGGAAGGCCGGCACCAGCGCGCGCCAGGGCACCTGGTCCGGCGTGGCGGCGGCCGGCAGGTGCGCCAGATCGAGGAAGAACCGCAGGTCCGACGGCCGCAGGTTTTCGGTCATGAAGCGGTGGAACGGCGCGATCGCCAGCCGCATGCCCTGCATCTCGCCCAGCTTCCCGGCGACCATCGGCGCCAGCCCGGTCGTCCAGGCATCGTTCAGCACCGGCTGCATGACGAAGAACGTCAGGAACAGCGCCAGCCCGATCAGCACCATGTTGGGCGGGGTGCCCTGGGTGGCGAGTGCGCTGCGCAGCAACGACAGCACGATAATGATGCGAGTGAAGGCGGTGACCATCACCAGCAGGCTGGGTGCCAGCGACAGCACCGTGACCAGCGCGGTGAGCTGGATGATCCGGCTGGTGGCGCCCGCCTGGCCCGCGGCGCCGAGATCGATGCTGACCGACTGCGCATGCGCCACGACCGGCGCCAGCGCCGCCGCCGCCAACAACACCCAACACCAGCCCGCGCTCCGTTGGTTCATTCCTCAGCCTCCGTGTCTGATAACTCCGTGTCTGACAACCGACCGCTGACCGCCGACGGCGGTTGAGCCAGCCAGCCGACCACCACGTCCTGCCCGCCGCCGGTCAGCAGCACCACGTCGCGCGGGCCGCAGCGCACCACCAGCAGGCGCCGGCGGCCATCCAGCGCGATGACGTCCCGCACCGCCAGGATGCGTGCGCCGGACCGGCGTGGCGCGAGGCCGCTGAACCGCGCGGCGCGCGCGCCTGCCCACACCAGCCCGAGCACCGCGACGAGCGCGGCAACGGCGGTAAGCAGCGAACTGAGACCAAGGGAACTGAGACCAAGGTACATGGCGCGGCCTTTTGCCGGGCGGATGGGAACGTGGTCAGCCGGGCGGTGGCGCCCGTGTCGCCAGCGCGCCGGACAACGCGTCGAGTTCCGCGCGCAGCCCGAGCAGTACCGGGCGCAGGCTGCGGCCCTGGTCCGGCGGCAAATCCAGCGTGCGCGCGCAGACATAGCCCATCTCGGCGTCCAGACCGGTCAGGTCCACCCGCTTGCCGGCCCGCACCAGGCTGCGGGCGATGCCCAGCGTGCGGCCGAACTGATCCAGGCAAGCCTGCACGGTGGCGAGCGGCGTCTCGGTGTCCTCCTGGCCTCGCATCGCGCGATTAGAACCGATCGGGATGAACGAATCCTTTCCAGGGGGAGACAAGGGACAAGCCGGCAGGGTTCGTCGCGGGGGCATGCCTGCACTTTCCGTCATCCCCGCTTCCTCCGTCATCGCCGCGAAAGCGCGGACCCAGGCCCATGGGTCCGCGCTTTCGCGGCGATGACGGAGGAAGCGGGGATGACGGAAAGTGCTGCGGTCGTCGCGTCAGCCGCCGCGGTCGCCGCGCCGCGGAGCCTCGCCCGGCGCCGTTTGCGGCCTCGGCGCGACCCAGGCGAAGCCGCGCGGCAGGGCGGGCAGGATCTCGCCCTGGCGCGCCACGATGCAGTGACCCGTCCTGCGGCCGAACAGGTTGACGGTCTCATAGGTTGCCGATGCCGGCGCCGGCGTCCCGCCAGTATATTCCTGTCCATCGGGCGCAACGCTGCCGTCGCCCGGCCGACATGTACCGCTCGTCACCTGTATCGTTCCCGGATTAAGCTAGGCCGCGCGCCTCCGGCGGCCTGTGCAGGGTGTTTAAGCCGGTGCCCTGATCGGCTCCATCCGTAACAATACCTATGCCAGGTTGCCCACCCGCCCGGGCCGGCCCAAACACCACCCGCCCATGACAGACCCAACCCGCGAAGCCGCCTTCGATCTGCTCTCGGCCGTGCTGGACCGCCGCCGCCCGCTAGAGGAGGCGCTCGACGCCATCCCTGCCACAACACCGTCGCGCGACCGCTCGGCGGCGCATCGGCTCGCCGCCGCCGTGCTGCGTCGCATCGGCACGCTGGACGCGGTGCTGGAACCCTACCTGCACAAGCAGCCGCCGGAACCGGTGCGCCACGTGCTGCGGCTCGGCGCCGCCGGGGTGCTGTTGCTCGACACGCCGCCGCATGCCGCGGTGGCCACCGCCGTGGCGCTGACCCGGACGCGCGGCCTCGCGCCGTTCGCCGGCCTGGTCAACGCCGTGCTGCGCCGCGTGGCAACCGCCGGCCCCGCGGCGCTGGCGGAACTCGACGGCCCTCGGCTGGACACCCCGGCCTGGCTGTGGCGTTCGTGGGGCGCCGACGCGCGGGCGATCGCCGCCGCGCATCAGCACCCTGCCCCGCTCGACCTGACGCTGCGCCCCGACACGCCGCCGCCGGAGGGCGGCGTGCTGCTGCCGACCGGCTCCGTGCGGTTTCCGCCCGGCACCCATCCCGACGCCATTCCCGGCTTCGGCGAGGGGTTGCTCTGGGTGCAGGACGCCGCCGCCGCCCTGCCCGCCCGGCTGCTGGCGGCGCGGCCGGATGAGCAGGTCGCCGATCTCTGCGCGGCGCCCGGCGGCAAGACCGGCCAACTCGCCGCCGCCGGCGCCGCGGTCGCCGCGGTCGAGCGCGACCCCCAGCGGCTGGAGCGCCTGGCGGCCAATCTGCGCCACTGGGGTTTGCACGCTACGCTGGTGCAGGCGGACGCCGCGACCTGGGTGCCGCCCGCGCCGTTCGACGCGGTGCTGCTGGACGCGCCGTGCAGCGCCACCGGCACCATCCGCCGCCACCCCGACGTGCCGCGCATCAAGCGCCCGCGCGACGTGCAGTCGCTGACCGAGACGCAGGACAAACTGCTCCGCGCCGCTGCGGCTCTGCTGCGCCCCGGCGGCCGGCTGATCTATGCGGTGTGCTCGTTGCAGCCGGAGGAGGGCGTGCCGCGCATCGCCGCCGCTGTCGCGCGCGGCGGGCTGCGCCAGGACCCGTTCACGCCGGAGGAGCTGGCCGACCTGCCGGAGGCGCGCACGCCGGAAGGCTTCCTGCGCACCCATCCGGGGCTGTGGCCGGACCTCGGCGGGATGGACGGCTTCTTCGCCGCGCGGATGATCCGTATGTGAGGGCGCGCCGGCCGAGAATGTGCCGCATCACGACCGGCACGTTACCGAGGGGGACTCGTTCTACCTCGATGATGTGCTGATCCCGGTGGAGTTCCTGATCAACCACCGCACCATGCTGTGGGAGGACCGGGAGCAGGAGGTGACGATCCATCACGTGGACACGCTTCCAGGCGAGATGGACATGCCGTGCGATCCGGCGGCACGCTGGCGCCGGCAACAACGAGGATGGCACGATGACCGACGGGGCCGGCAACGACCGCATCCACCTGATGGTCGATGAAGCGCGCGCATTGGGGGCAACCGCGATGCGTGGCGCCGGGTTCGACGACGAAGACGCGCGCATCCTGACGGATCATGTGCTGGACGCGGCCCTGTGCGGCTACGAGTATTCCGGCCTGCCGAAGCTGCTGAACGTCATCGACTACCCGAATTTCCGGCAGCCCCGGAACCCCGTCAGCGTGGTGCGCGAGACCGGAGCCACCGCCCTGCTCGACGGCGGCAACACGACGGGCATGATCGCGGCCTATCGTGCGTCCGAAGCGACCATCCACCGCGCGCAGGCGCATGGGCTTGCTGTCGTTTGCCTCGGCAACACCTGGATGACCGGGCGCAGCGCTTACTATTGCGAACTGATCGCCCGCGCCGGCCTTGTGGTGATCCACACGGTGGCGGCCCCGCCGGCGGTGGCCCCGTTCGGCGGCACGCGGCCGGCGCTCGGCACCAACCCGATTGCTTTCGGCTTTCCGACTGACAGCGACCCGCTTGTCATCGACATGGGCACATCGGCGTTCATGGGAACCGACCTGCAGTTCCGCGCCCGTCTCGGCACACCGATCCCTACAGGTGTCGCACTCGGGCCGGACGGACAGCCGACCACGGACGCCGCAACCGCCCATCAGGGCGCGCTGCTTCCGTTCGGTGGCCCGGAGGGCGGTTACAAGGGCTTCGGACTTGCCTTGGCGATGGACGCACTCGGCGCCCTGACCGCCGGGATACGACCGGCGGACGCGATAAGCGGCTATGTGTTCTTCGCGTTCAAGCCGGAACTGTTTCTGGCGCCCGATGCGTATCGGCACGAAGTCAGCCGGCGGATCGGCGCGATCAAGGCCACGCCACCACAGATCGGAACCGCGGAGATCCGCATTCCGGGAGAGCGCAGCTACGCGACACGCGCGCGTCTTGGGCGCGAGGGGATCGAGATCGATCGGAAGATCCACGATGCGCTGGGACGCCTTGCCGAAGGAAACCTCGATCACGGCGGTTGAAGGCAACGCTCCGCCCGATCCGTAGCCGTCCAGCCAACGGCGCACGCTGCAGGCATCGCTTCCCACAATCCAACGAAAGCCAACCGCCATGATGATTGTTGACGCACAGATCCACCTCTGGGCCAAAGGCACACCATCCGCCCATCACCGCCAAACACCCTATCTGAAGGAGGAAGCGCTGGCGGCCATGGACGCCGCCGGCGTCGATCGCGCGGTGATCCACCCAGTGATGTGGGACCCTGATTCGAACGAGCTGGCCGTCGAAGCGGCACGCGCCCATCCCGATCGCTTCGCCATCATGGGGTGGTTCTACCTGGATCAGGCAGATCAGCGCGCTGCCATCGATACCTGGAAAAGCCGGCCCGGGATGAAGGGACTGCGATTCTACTTCTCCGATCCGCGGTCGCAATCCTGGCCGGACGATGGCGTGCTGGACTGGCTGTGGCCAGTGGCCGAACGCCTGAACATTCCGGTTTCTCTTCAGGCATCGGCATTCCTGCCGCGGATTGGCGAAATCGCCGAGCGTCATCCCGGACTGAAGATCAGTATCGATCACATGGGGGTGCCGCGCGCGACGGAGGGTGCGGACGGCGCCTATCGCAACCTGCCGCAGTTGCTGGCATTGGCGAGGCATCCGAACGTGGCGGTGAAGGCGACCGGTCAGCCCGGCTATGCGCTGGACCCATATCCGTTCCGCAGCATACACGACGCGCTGCACCGTGTGTTCGACGCGTTCGGTCCGCGACGCATGTTCTGGGGCACCGACATCACCCGCATGCATTGTACGTGGCGCCAATGCGTGACACTGTTCACCGAGGAATTGCCCTGGTTGCGTGGCGCCGACCTTGACCTGGTGATGGGCCAGGCGTTCTGCGACTGGATCGGCTGGCAAACGTCGGGCTCGTAACGGTCTGCGGCCCGGAGCGGTCGTGTTGTCTATGTCTGGTCGCATGGTCGCCTTGACACGCACCCTCCGTCGGGCAGACTCGCGCCAATTCGGGGAGCGGAAACACATGCGCCGGACGAAGCAATTTCACCCATGATGAAGCTGTTCCACACGCCGGCATCGCCCTTCGTCCGCAAATGCTCGGTCGCGATCCGGGAGCTTGGCCTCGAAGACCGGGTGGAGATCATCCCGACGAAATGGCCGCATTCCTGGGGCACCGAGACGGTGCCGTATCGGAGCGACTTCCTCGCGGCGACACCGATCGCCCGCATTCCCGCGCTGGTGACCGAGGATGGCGAACGCCTGACCGAATCATCGCTGATCTGCGAGTACCTGAACGACGAGCTTGGCGATTATCGCCTGTGTCCGCGAAGCGGGCAGGAGCGGTGGCACATATTGTCCGTGGTGTCGGTGGCGACCAGCGGGATCATGGAATGCCAGGTGATGCGCCGCGCGGAGATGCTGCGGAAGCGCGACGCGTCGCAGAACAAGCAGGAATTCTCGCCCAGCTTCGTCCGGAAGATGATGGAGCGGATGGACCGCTGCTATCAGCGTCTGGACGAGCTGTCGCATGACTTCCGCGCCGACGTCGATCTCGGCCAGATCGCCGCGGGGTGCGCGTGCGGCGTTTCGGATTTCCGCTTCCCCGAGGATGATTGGCGCGCTATCGCCCCCAACCTCGCCCGCTGGTACGAGCGGTTCCGCCGGCGACCATCCATGCGCGCGACCGAGCCCGGCGAGACTCCGTTCGACAGCGACGACACGCATGCGGCCGCCAGCCACGCGGCGTGATCAAGGAGCAACCGGTGGATCAGGCGCAATACCACTATCTGATATACCTGGAACCAGGTTCAAATCTCTGGCGCTGGACGCTCTACAACCCACTGGGTCGGATAGCCGCGCAGAGTGTCGAGAAATACTATAACAAGGAGGACTGTCTTGCCGCCATCAACGCCGTTAAGTCGTCAGGCTCCGCCCCGGTCCGGGAGCGATAGGGCGATGGGCCGGCAGACGCGTGCACCGGGACTCTCGCTTGGGGCAAGGTAATACCGAAGGCTCATTGGATCTCACCGGTGCTGGTTCCATCACCGTCATGGACGGTGCCGGTGGGCGGGCGCGACGAGCAGAATCTGGTCCCCACCCGCCGCGGGCCGAGAGGACGGCGGATGGAACGTCTGATTTGGACGAGCAACGTCACTCGACTGAACGGCAGCGATGGGCGCGCCGTGGCCGACTCCGGAACGTCCGCTCTGGAATGTGAACGGCGACAAGCAGACGGTCGCCCGTTGGATATTGTCGGCGCCAGATAGCGTTAAGGGTCATCGGACGCCCCGGCTATCGCGGCTTTGCGGTGGCGCGCCGGCATTCAATCTGACCCACCCCTCCCGCCTGGGACCCGGGACCGGCCGCCAAGCTGGAGAGCGCTCGCCAAGGCCAAACCCGGTCACCGCCGCCCTCACCGCAATGACAGGCAGCCGCGGGCCCGTCATGACGACATGGCGGGCGGCTCTGTCCTTGTGTCCCGTCAGCACCACGCTTCCGAGGGCACGAGCGCAGCTCCACCATGCGCGGCCGGCAGAGCACATCGCGCCCTCCACCGGCTATGGCTGGCCCACACCCCTTGCACCGGGCAACGCGGTGGTGCAGGCACAGGCAACGATGATGGGCCGTCTCGACATCTTCCGGCTGCCTGGCGTGCCGGCGTTGTCCCTTCGGCCGCTGGCGCTGTTCCTGCCGCGGATGCCGGAAGGGACGGCGCCGGCGCGTCGGGGCCGGACAGAGTGCAAGTGGGGGACTATGCTGCGAGTTGTTTTTGCCGCTGGAGCGGTGCTGGCTTCGTCGGTGGTGCTTGGCGGTTGCACGGTGGGGCCGAACTTCCGGGCCCCGTCCTGGGCGTCGCCCGCATCCTGGTTCGCCGGACCGCGGGAGAAGGTATCGGCGGAACCCTCCATCCCGGTCGCCGCACCGGTCGATCCAGACTGGTGGAACCTGTTCCACGACGCCGAGCTCACCGCGCTGGAACGCCGCGTCGCGGCGGAGAACCTGGACGTGCGCGTCGCCACCACGCGGCTGGCCGAGTCGCGCGCCCAGCTCGGCGTGGCCCGCGCATCGGAGTTCCCGGCGTTCAACGCCAACACCTCCTACACGCGGCAGAAGGCCAGCAATTTCGGCCAGTTCGCCAGCGCGCCCAATCCGCTCGGCGCCAATGGCAGGTCCGGCAACACCGCCGGTGGCCTGCGCAGTGCCAACCTAGCGCCGTTCAGCGTCTATCAGGCCGGCTTTGACGCATCGTGGGAGCTGGACCTGTGGGGCGGCGTGAAGCGCTCGGTCGAATCCGCCACCGCCTCGGTGCGGGCCGCGGCCGAGGCGCGCCGTGCCGTTCTACTGTCCAGCCTGGCCGAGGTTGCGCGCGACTACATCGCCTTGCGCGGCGTGCAGACCCAGTTGCGCATCGCCCACGACAACGTGCACACGGCACGGCAGAGCCTGCAGCTCACCCAGCAGCGGGCGGCCGGCGGGGTGACCACCGACCTCGACGTGGCCAACGCCTCGGCCCAGTTGCGCACCACCATGGCGCAGATCCCCGATCTCGAGCAGCAGGAGGCGGCGGATATCAATGCGCTGAGCCTGTTGCTGGGGCAGCCGCCGAACGCGCTGCGCGGCGAACTCGCCGAGGCGCGGCCGGTGCCGCCGGTGCCGCCGCGCGTGCCGATCGGGCTGCCCTCGCAACTCGCGCGCCGGCGGCCCGACGTGATGCAGGCCGAGGCGCAACTGCACGCGGCCACCGCCAATATCGGCGTCGCCGTGGCGGCGTTCTATCCGTCGGTGACGCTGTCCGGCAGCATCGGCCTGCAGGCCCTGCAGCCGGCGAATTTCTTCCGCCTCGGCGCGCGCGAGTATGCTGCCGGTCCTGGCATCACCATTCCGATCTTCGAGGGCGGCCAGCTCAAGGCGACGCTACGGTTGCGCAAGGCGCAGCAGGAGGAGGCGGCGGTTTTCTACCAGAAGACCGTGCTGCAAGCCTTCCACGACGTGGACAATGCACTGACCGCCTACCAGACCGAGCAAGCCCGGCGCGACCAACTGGTGCTGGCGGTGGCGCAGAGCCGCAGGGCGCTGGGCCTGGCGCAGAGCCGCTACCAGCAGGGCGTGGCGGACTTCCTGACGGTGCTGGACGCCGAGCGCAGCCTGCTGTCCTCGCAGTTGCAATTGGCGGACAGCACGACGACGGTCTCGGAGAACCTGGTGGCACTGTACAAGGCGCTGGGCGGCGGTTGGCAGACCGACCTGCCGCGCGAGGTCGCGACAAGCGCTGGGCGATAGCTTTCGCTGTTTGGCCGCAGCGAGCGGCAATTCCCTTGTTCCGCCGCTGGCCTCCCTTGTAATCAGCGGACCAAACGGGTGGAGAACCGGGCATGTTGCGGCCGAACCGTGATCGCGTCGCCCGTCTGGCCGGAATGTCGGCCCTGGCCTGTATCGCGCTCCTCGCGGCGACCCGGGCAAACGCGCTGGTCATCGACGCCGGATTCGGAAGCTCGATCACGGCCGCCGCGAATGCCGGCGCGATCGAAACCGCCATCGACACCGCGGTCAACGCCATCGGCAGCCTGTACAGCAACCCCGGCACGGTGAGCATCCTGTTCACCACCGGCCCGGGCGGTTTCCTCGGCCAGAGCAACGAAGGGCTGGACGGTGTCTCCTACAGCAACTACACCAGCCTGCTGGCAGCCGACGCCGCCGCGCATCCAGCCAACACCACACTGGCCGCGGCGGTTGCCAATTTGGCATACGGCAACGACGCAAACGGGTCACGCCCGATTGCCGCAACCACCGCCCTGCTCCGGGTCGGACTGGGGGTCACCGGTGCCACACCCTGCTTCAATGCAAGCGGTGCCTTCGTGAGCACTTGCGGACAGGCTTATGACGGCGTCGTCACCCTCAGCAGTACCCAGACACTGGATGACACGCGTCCGGTTGGCTCGGGTTACGACGCGATACGCGTCGTGGAGCATGAGGTGGATGAAGTCCTCGGCGGCGGCGGCGCGGGTTCGACGCTCAACGTCATTGCCGGTTATGGCCTCGACAATTCCAGCCGACCGCTCACCTATTATGACGGCCCGCTGGACCTCTACCGCTACAGCGCGCCACTCCGGCCGAGCTTCTCCACGTCGTCCGGCGCGACGGCATATCTTTCGGTCGATGGCGGCAACACGAACATCGTCGGCTTCAATCAGAACCCCAACGGCGATTTTGCGGACTTCCTTTCCACCGGCTGCCCGGCCCGCGTGCAGGACGCTTTCACCTGCGCCGGCCAGGCGGCGAACGAGACAGTGGCGTCGCCTGAGTACCAGATGATGCAGGCCATTGGCTATAATCCGGTGAATGAACCAGCCTCGCTCACCTTGCTGGGCATGGCGGTCGGCGGATTGACCCTGGTGCGCCATCGCGCGCGGCGCCCGGGCAGCACGTCGGGCCGGTGCGCGAACCAGCGCGGGGCTTTCCCCCCGCTGCGTTCGGTGTCGCTTTGAGGTGCCCGCCTTGCCGGCCCATTCCGCGCCGTCCTCCGACAGCGGCGGCCCGCGCGCGATGACGCGTGCCTGGCGGATCATTTCCGTGAAGTAGCGCCGGCTATGCTCGGGATCGCCCTGGAACTCCCACGTGGTACGGCCCAGCACGTTGCGCCAGCGCCTCACCGCAACGGCGCCGAACACCACGGCAATCCCTCGCGTGAGTGAGGGCGGCTCCTCCCGCGGGGGATTGCCGCGTCGCTCCGCTCCTAGCAATGACAGGTTGCTCGGCGCCCGCACGCGTAGATCAACCTTTTGGGCGTGGTATAACAACACGGCTATGCTTGCCACCTCACCGAAGGCCATGCGGGCGACATGACGAAAACAAAGACCCACGCCAAGGCACGCGCGGTGCTGGCGGCTCGCATCGCCCGGCATCGTGCCCCCCGCCGTCCGGGGCACAAGGGATTGCTCGGCCGGCTCGGCCCGGGGCTGATCACCGGCGCCTCCGACGACGATCCGAGCGGGATCGCCACCTACTCGCAAGCCGGCGCGCAGTTCGGCTACGCGATGTGCTGGGTGATGCTGTTCTGCTTCCCGCTGATGGCGGCCATCCAGGAGATCAGCGCGCGCATGGGCCGGGTGACCGGCCAGGGCATCGCCGGCAACATCCGCGCGCATTACCCGGCCTGGCTGCTGCGCGTGATCGTCGGACTGCTGCTCGCGGCGAACGCCATCAATCTCGGCGCCGATCTCGGCGCGATGGGGGCGGCGTTGAAGCTGCTGGTCCGCGGCCCGGCCAGCCTCTATGTCGTCGGCTTCGCGATCGGCTGTGTCTGGCTCGAGGTGTTCTCCAGCTACGAGCGCTACGTCGGCGTCCTGAAATGGACCAGCTTCGTCTTGCTCTCCTATGTGGCGGTCGCGCTCGTGGTGCACGTGCCCTGGGGGCTGGTGCTGTATCGCACCTTCGTGCCGAATTTCTCGCTGGACACGAACTACGTCGTCACCGTGGTCGCGGTGCTGGGCACCACCATCACGCCGTATTGCTTCTTCTGGCAATCCTCACAGGAGGCGGAGGACGAGCGGATCGATCCCGCGGCGCACCCGTTGCTCGCCGCGCCGGAGCAGGCGCCGGCCGAGATCGGGCGGATGCGCTTCGACACCTATGTCGGGATGGCGTACTCGAACGTGGTCAGCCTGTTCATCATCGTCAGCACCGCCGCGACGCTGAACGCGCACGGCATCACCAACATCCAGACCTCCACGCAGGCGGCCGAGGCGCTGCGGCCGATCGCCGGGGCGTTCACCTTCGCATTGTTCGCCACCGGAATCATCGGCATCGGCCTGCTCGCGGTCCCGGTGCTCGCGGCGTCCGGCGCGTATGCGCTCGGCGAGGCACTCGGCTGGACCACCGGCCTGGATCGCAAGCCGCTCGACGCCAAGGCGTTCTACGGCACGATCGCGGTGTCCACGCTGATCGGCATCCTGATCAATTTCGTGGGACTCGATCCGATCAAGGCGCTGTTCTGGTCGGCGGTGATCAATGGCGTGGTGGCGGTGCCGCTGATGGTGATCATCATGCTCATGGCGATGCGCCGCGACGTGATGGGCCGCTTCGTGCTGCCGCGGCCGCTTTGGGCGATGGGGTGGTTGTGCACCGGAACGATGGCGGTCGCGGTGGGGATCATGTTTGCCACATGGTGAGCGGGCAGACGGACGACGCCGTCAAGCGAAGTGAGAGAGGACGTCAGCGCTTGATGACCATGCCGGCGGCGGCCACGTCGCCCGCGCCCGCCGCGACGGCCACACCTGGCGAAACACTCGCGTCCGCCGGCGTGCCGGTGCGGAGTCAGGCAGAAGCCGCCGCAGGCGAACGCCGGCACGGCCAAGCCAGCACCGCCCCCGCGGCGGGCCGGCACATGACGCCACGCCGCATCCCGACAGGCGGAGGCCGCTGCTTTACGGCGTGTGGATCACCGTGGTGGTGGCCTGGGGTTGCGCCGGCGTTACGTAGGTGGTGGAGGTCGGTGCCGGGGCGGGATTTGACATGACGCATCCGGCAAGACCCAAGAACATCAGCGGCAGCAGGAGCAGGGAATAGCGCATAGGGCAGTTTCCTTTCGTTGGCGACGGGTTCAGATGGTGTTGCCGAACGCTGGGCAGCAGGATCGGAATCTACTCAGGCCCGACTTCTATCGTCGCAAACCCCGGGCGCCGCTTCATTCAGCCGCTCGGGCAGTGCCTGATGCATGCTGACGCTGAGGCGCGCGCTCCTGCCGGGCAGTTCGATCGGCGGCAGGGCATGCACCTCGGAACGTGTCAACGGCTTGTTGCTAGCTAGTCAATGTGTCCGGTTTTTGTAGCTCGTGATCTGTCCGCTTCGTTCTTGTTCCGTGCCGCGGTGCGCCCGGCACGGAACGCCGCGATGGAAGCGTGTCATCCGGCGTGGTTTCGCTACGTGCGGGGCATCCG
>DATLQW010000191.1:0-20422 GCA_035535035.1 Acetobacteraceae bacterium | reverse complement strand
CCGGTTCGAAGTTCTCTACTGGTCGCTTTGGAAGGAGCGATGGGTCGCCACCGGCGCCTCCGGACGCACCGTCCTGTCAATCGATGACGGGCTACGATTTATCGCCCAGGAAGATATCTTCTGGGTCATGACATGATGGCCCGGATTTGAAATTGCGGAAAGTCGAGCTTAGTGGCGCGCGGGATCCGGTCCTGCCAACCTGGGACCAAGATGGCGTCCGAAGATGGCAATCAGCCGATTCTCCCAGCCGCCGTTTCCATAACGAAAGGCATAGCGCCGAATCTGCTCGATGTCGGCAGCCAGCAGCGTCAGATGGCCGGTGGTCTTGTTCGTACGCTTCTGCAACCCAACCATGAGGCCCTGCCAACCGCCGTCCTTCTCGGTGGCTGGGGCCTGCTTGAGCAACTCCTGCACCTCGTGGCGGTTCAGTGTCACATCCACGGCGCCGGCTCCGGTTTGCTCGACCCGCTGCCGGGCGGTTTCGATATAGGCCGGATCGATGTCGATGCCTATGCCTTGCGCGCCGGCCAGTCGGGCAGCCACAAGCGTCGTGCCGGTTCCCACGAAAGGGTCCAGCACCACACCAGCACATGCGCCGTGGAGATAGATGCACCACAGGGGCAACTCTACCGGAAACGTGCCGGGATGGTTGAATTTCTGCGCCTTGCTCTTGACCGTCGAGTAGGGCAAAAACCATGTGTCGCCCCGGCACCGGAGATCGCGCTCATGACCACGCCGGGCGATGTTGGTCTTGTCCTGGAAGGGAATTCCTATCGACAGGCGATCCAGCGCGACGTTGTTGCTGAGCGTCAGGTGAAAAATGTGCTCGTGATTGTGGTGCATGAACCGGCGGCCACCAATTGGCTTGAAGTGACCTCGCGACTCCGTGTCCATTCCGATCGACTTGATCCAGGTGATATGGTTTTGCAGAAAAAATCCGAGCTTGCGGAGCCGTACCATTATCTCAAACGGCACATAAGGACGGCTGTTCGATCCGGTGATGTTCAAGAAAAACGAACCGTCCGGCTTCATCACGCGCTTGATCAAAGCGGACACCTCATGCAGCCAATCGATGTATTCCGCTTCATCGCGCGAGTCGTCATAGACGCCATATGCCAGATTGAGATTGTAGGGCGGCGACGTGACCACGACATCGACGGACCGCGCCGGCATTGCTTTCATCACAGCGAGGCAGTTTCCCAATTCAAGGGTCTGATCCGGCACGTGCCTGGTCGCCACCGGCTCGCTCGTTCCGTCCGGCATCGCACCCTCCCCATCCTGCGGTGCGGAGCTTGTACCTCATCGGCGTACCTCGTACAAGACCGGCAATTCTGAGCTACCTGCCGGAGGCGCTGGCTCGCGGCATTCGTCTGCTTCGACACGAGCGCCGGCCTAACCCCCGCTTGCATCGGCGGCTCCGGTGCCTCGGCTCGATGCGCCGAGCCCGAGGATCGGGCGCGCGCGGCGCCCGGGGCCGGCAGGAACGTGGCGACCCCGGGGCGGAAGGCGCGGCGCTTTTCCGCCCTGCGCCCTGTCCGCCTCTCAAGAGAACCCTTGAACCAGGCGGGACCTTTGCCCATGTTGGAGTGGTTCGGAACGCCCAGTCGGGGTTCCGGGGATTTGCGCAGGGCCGGCCCATCCGGGCGGCTCAAACCGAGAACCTTGCTCCAGCAGGAGGTTTGCCATGACCACCTATGACTTTGCGCCACTGTTCCGTACCGCCATCGGCTTCGACCGTTTGGCGCGCTTGGCGGACAGCGCGGTTTCCGCGCCTGAGGCGTCCAGCTATCCGCCGTACAACATTGAGAAGACCGGCGACGACACCTACCGCATGACCATGGCGGTGGCCGGCTTCCGCCCCGAGGATCTCGACATCACGGTCAAGGAAAACACCCTGGTGGTGTCCGGCCGTGTCACCGGCGAGGGCCAGACGGGTGAAGTGCTGTACCGCGGCATCGCCGGCCGTGCCTTCGAGCGCCGGTTCGTGCTCGCCGACCACATCGTGGTCGAGGGTGCCGATCTGCAGAACGGCCTGTTGCACGTGGGCCTGAAGCGCGTCGTGCCGGAGGCACTGAAGCCGCGCAAGATCGCCATCGGCGGGACTGCCGCCGCGGCGGCGATCGCCAACGATCCGCGGGAATCCGCCAAGGCGGCGTAACCCGCGCGGATTTGCGACGGAACGAAGGGGCCGGGTTTCCGGCCCCTTTTCGTTTGCGGGTGGGGTCAGGCCGCGACCGGCCGCCGGAGACGCGCCCCGCCCTACGGCCGCTTGAAGAACGCGTCCGCCGCGCTGCGGTGGCCCTGCTTGCGCTGGATATCCGCCTCGACCCGGGCGATCTCCTCGCGCAACTCGCCGATGTAGTCGTGCAACTCCTCGATCCCCAGCGTGTCGAGCAGCAGCTTCTCCAGCCGAAGGCGCTTGCGCGGCGGGGCCTCCCACGGGTTGTCGTCGTCTCTCGCCATGGCGCGCCTCCCTCTGTTCGGCGGGCGACTATAACGGGTGCAACTCCCTTGACCCACCCCAGGCCGCTTGTCATATCGTCATTCTGATCGCGCCTGCGGCGCTCCCCGTCCGGTCGATGCGCCCGCCGTGCGGCGGTCCTTGAAGTGACCCGCCGCGCAGCGGCCCTGAAAGTGAAAGCCATGACGATCCCGCTGATGCCCAAGGCCACCGCCGTGTGGCTCATCGAGAAGACCGCCCTGACCTTCACCCAGATCGCCGATTTCTGCGGCATGCACCCGCTGGAGGTGCAGGCGATCGCCGACGGCGAGGTGGCGCAGGGCATCGTCGGCTACGATCCGATCGCCAACATGCAGGTTACCGCCGAGGAGATCCGCCGTGCCGAGGCGGACCCGAACCTCCGCCTGAAGCTGGCCGCCACCGCGCTGCCAATGCCCAAGCGGCTGCGCGGTTCGCGCTACACTCCGGTGGCCAAGCGCAACGACCGGCCGGACGCGATTGCCTTCATCCTGCGCAGCTACCCCCAACTCACGGAAGCGCAGGTCGGCAAATTGCTCGGCACCACCAAGGAGACCATCCAGAAGGTGCGCGACCGCTCGCACTGGAACAGTCCGAACATCAAACCGCGCGATCCGGTGATCCTGGGCCTGTGCAGCCAGACCGACCTGAATGCCGCGGTAACCCAGGCGAACGAGCGGCTGGAACGCGAGGGCCGCGCCGTCCCGCCGCCTCCCCCGCCACAGGAGGCGGAGGAGGCCGCGTAGGCCAGAGAATGGCAGACGGTCAGGCGGCCTGCATGCGCAGCCGTTCCATCTCCTCCTTGACGTGCAGTTTCTCGATCTTCAATCGCGTGAGGGTTTCGGTGTCAGGTCGGGGTCGCTGGTCCTCGTCCATGATGTGGGCTTCGAGCGCCGCATGGCGCTCCTTGAGGGCATCCAGACGGGCCTGCTGGCTCATGATCAGAGTTCCTCCGCTTCGTCCCGGTGAAACGCCCGCGGTCGCCGCAACGGCCGCGGCGGGCCAGCGTAACGCCATTGCCACGTCGCCCGCCAGACGGAACTTTGTGCCTTCCCCTGGGTTTGTCGCCCCCCTCCGTGCTATCATTTCTCCATGTTGACCGACCGCGACTCGCTGCTCCGCAAGCTGCACGAGCTGCGCAGCGAGCATCGCGACCTGGACACGGTGATCGCGCGGCTCGCCGAGCAAGGCGCGGCCGATCAGTTGCACCTGCAACGGCTGAAAAAACGCAAGCTGATGCTGAAGGACGAGATCTCCTGGCTGGAGAGCCGGCTGATCCCGGACAGCATCGCCTGACATGGCGGCGTCCGTCGCATGACCGGCCCGGTGGCACCGCTCGTCGGCATCATCATGGGCAGCCAGTCCGACTGGCCGACCCTGCGCCACGCCACCGAGACGTTGGACCGGCTGGCCGTGCCGCACGAGGCGCGCATCGTGTCGGCCCACCGCACGCCGGACCGGTTGCGCGAGTATGCAAACACCGCATGGCAACGCGGGTTGAAGGTGATCATCGCCGGCGCCGGCGGCGCGGCGCACCTGCCCGGCATGTGCGCCGCCTGGACGACGCTGCCGGTGCTGGGGGTGCCGGTCGAGTCGCAGGCGCTGAGCGGCATGGACAGCCTGTTGTCGATCGTGCAGATGCCGGCCGGCGTGCCGGTGGGCACCCTGGCGATCGGCCGCGCCGGCGCGGTGAACGCCGGATTGCTCGCCGCCGCGATCCTGGCGTTGTGGGACCCGGCGCTGGCGGAGCGCCTGGCCGCGTTGCGCGCCGAACAAACGGCGGGCGTGGCGATCGAACCGCACGATCCGGCATGAGCTTTCCTCTCCCGCCGAACGCCACGATAGGGTTGGTCGGCGGCGGCCAGCTCGGCCGCATGTCCGCCCTGGCGGCGGCGCGGCTGGGCTATCGCTGCCACATCCTGACGCGCGAGGCGGACAGCCCGGCGGCGCAGGTCGCGCATGCCGTGACCATCAGCGACTACACCGAACCGGGATCGCTGCGCGCGTTCGCCGCCGCGGTGGACGTGATCAGCTTCGAATTCGAGAACGTCAGCGCCGAGGGCCTGGACCTGCTGGCCTCGCTGAAACCGGTACGGCCGGCGCCAGGGGTGCTGCGGATCAGCCAGGACCGGGTGGCGGAAAAATCCTTCCTGAACGGCGCGGGCGTGGCCACGGCTCCCTGGCGCCCGGTGGCCAGCCCGGCGGAGCTGCGCGACGCCGCGGCGGAACTGGGTCTGCCGGCGGTGCTGAAGACCACTCGGCTCGGCTATGACGGCAAGGGCCAGCGTACCCTGCGCGACCCGGCGGCGCTGGCGGAAGCCTTCGCCGCGCTGGAGCCGAAGCCGCTGGTGCTCGAGGGTTTCGTCGATTTCGCGTGCGAGATCAGCGTCGTGCTCGCGCGCGGCGCGGACGGGGCGCTGGCAGTCTTCGACGTCGTGGAGAACCGCCATCGCGCGCATATCCTCGACGTGACGCTGGCACCGGCGCGGATTTCCGAGGCGATCGCCGCGGCGGCGCAGGCGATCGCCCGACGGGTGGCGGTGGCGCTGGACCTGGTGGGCCTGCTGGCGGTTGAGATGTTCGTCGATGGCACCGGCCGGGTGCTGGTGAACGAGATCGCGCCGCGCCCGCACAACTCCGGCCACTGGACGATCGACGCTTGTCCGGCGAGCCAGTTCGAGCTGCATATAAGGTCGATCGCCGGCCTGCCCTTGCCGCCGGCGGTGCGGCACTCCGATGCTGTGATGCGCAACCTGGTCGGGCCGGAGGGCGTGGCGCTATGGCCGGCGATCCTGGCGACGCCCGGGCTGATCCCGCACCTCTACGGCAAGACGGAAGCCCGCCCGGGCCGCAAGATGGGCCACGTGACGCGGCTGTTTCCCAAAGGCGCGCTGCCGGGGGAATTCGGCGTGCAGGCGGCGCTGGATCGGCGCTAAACCAATTCCGCCGGAGCGGACCGTTTCCGGGTTATCAATCGCAGAGGCAGCGGAGAC
Source organism: Acetobacteraceae bacterium (assembly GCA_035535035.1). Taxonomy (GTDB): domain Bacteria; phylum Pseudomonadota; class Alphaproteobacteria; order Acetobacterales; family Acetobacteraceae; genus JASHVB01. The sequence goes on along the minus strand of DATLQW010000191.1, from coordinate 14,950 downwards.
GCAGAGAAGTTCGGTCCGTTTTTGGAACGTCCGGCGGCGGGAGCGACACCGCAGCCAAGGTGAATCGCCGCGCGCAATATGCCCCGAACCCGCCCACCGGCACGGATCAGGAAAGCCTTTTCCGCGCCCTCTGCGTCTCCGCTTCCTTTGCGCTTCAATAACCCGGCCCCAACAGGCTCCGGCCCCACAAGGTTAACCCATCGGCAATCACCCACGCCCCACAATCCCACCCGCCATGCACTCCGACGAACCCGGCCCGGCCCTGACCGAGCGCATCATCGGCCTCGCCATCAAGCTGCACCGCAAGCTCGGTCCGGGCCTGCTCGAGTCCGTTTGGCAGCACTGCTTCTGTTGGGAACTACAGCACGCCAACCTGGAATTCCAACGAGAGGTCCCCCTCGCCGTCGTCAACGAAGATGTCCGTCTGAACCAAGGCTACTTCGCCGGCATCATCGTGGCGCAAACCGTTCTGCCAGAGCTCAAGGCGACCGAGCGCTTCCTGCCAGTGCACGAAGCCGGAACCCGCACATACCTCCGCCTGAGCGGCTGCCAAATCGCTCTGCTCATGAACTTCAATGCCGTCCTGCTGAAGGACGACCCGCGCCGCTTCATCCCCCGACCACCCAACCGGAGCACGTCGTCGTTCGACCACCCCGCACCCGTGCGATCTCGCTCGCGATCCAGCGCGGCACCGCCCCCCCGCACCCGCACCGCGGCGCACCGGCCGGTCCGGCAAAACCACGCGCTTCCCTGACGCGGCCCGCATGACCGGCTACGCCGGCAGCTTGTCGCCACCCTCCGGCGCCGGCACGTCGAACGCGTTCACCATCCCCGACAGAAACACGAAATAGTTCGCCGCCGCCGTCAGCTCGACCAGCCACGGCACCCCGAACCGCTCGCGCAGCGCGTCGAACACCCCCTGTTCCGCGCGGTTGGTTCGCACCAACTGGCGCGTGTACACGATGATGTCGCGTTGTTCTGCCGGCAGCCCGCCCGGATCGCCCTTCGCCCGCAGCAGGTCGATCACCTGCTCCGGCACCCCGGCGCGGCGAGCGGCGCCGACCTGCGCCGCCCAGACATACGCCGCCTCCTTCTCCCGCACCGCCGCCAGGATCGCCAGCGAGCGCAACGCCCCCGGCACCACGCTCTCGTCGCGATTGAAGGTGACCAGCGTCAGCAGCCGCTCGGCCAGCTTCGGGCTGTGCAGCAGGACGCTGAACGGCCCGCGCACGCTGCCGAACACCTGCATCACCTGATCGACAACGTAATGGTATTCCGGCGCGACATCGGCCTTCCCGGTGACCGGGGCGATGCGTGGCATGATGCGATGCTCCCCTTACACGCCCGCGTAGGGCTGGCCCCATTTATCCTGATAGACGATGTCGGCGAGCGGCCCGCGGCCGACCGGTCCGAACCGCCCCATCGGATAGCCGACGGGCAAAATTGCGTAGGAATGCACCCCCGGCGGAAGACCCAGCGCCGCCTCCGCCTCCTTCTCGTGCAGCAGGTGCCGCGTGGTCAGCGTCGTGCCGAGACCCAGTGCGCGGATCGCCAGGATCATGTTCTGCACCGCCGGATAGATCGACGCGCCGGCGCCGCGGCCCGGGTTCGCGCCGTCTTCCAGGCAGGCGACGATCCACACCGGCGCCTCGTGGAAATGATCGGTGAGATACTGCACCGCGCCGTGCTGGCGCTGGTAGCGCTCGGCGGTCACGCCGGGCGGCGGGGCGCTGCTGGCGTAGCGCGGCCCGACCACCTCGTCGAACGCCTTCTTGTACCATGCGGCGACGGCCTTCTTGATGGCCGGGTCCTTGATCACCATGAAGCGCCATTTCTGCGTGTTGCCGCCGTTGGCGGCGCAGGCGCCCGCTTCGAGAATCTTCCTGATCAGCGCATCGGGCACCGGATCCGGCTTCAGCCGCCGCATCGATCGCGTGGTCTGCATGATCTCGAACACGTCGGTGCTGGTCTGGGTCGTGGCGGACATCCGGCTCCTCCTGATTAATCTCAATTGCCGGATAGCGTAGCGCAGCACCGGCACCGGCGCCATCGTGGGCGCGGCCCGTCGCACCACGCTGTCATTGTTGGCCACCGGCCAGCGGCGGCCGACCCACCCGCAAACCCGCTCCCTCAAGGGGAGGAGGAGCTTCTCCCCTGGCGATGACGAGGGGAGGCGACCACGCCGCGCATTTTCGCTCCCGCCGCGTCCCGGCCTATACCTTCCCGCCGGAAGGACCCTCCGCCATGCCCGACGCCGCACTGCCCGCCATCGACCGCCTGATCGAGTCCATTCGCGCCGTCGTCGGCGACCGCGGCCTGCTGACCGACCCCGGCGACACCGCCGCCTACAGCGAGGATTGGCGGCGACTGTATCAAGGCCGCACCCCGGCCGTCCTGCGTCCCGCCACGACGCAGGAAACCGCCGACGTGGTGCGGCTGTGCGCCGATGCCGGCGCGCCGATCGTGCCGCAAGGCGGCAACACCTCCATGGTGGGCGGCGCCGTGCCGGCCGCCGACGGCAGCGAGTTGGTGCTGAGCACGGCCCGGCTGAACCGGATACGCGCGATCGATCCGGTGGACCTGACCATGACGATCGAGGCTGGAGTCACCTTGAAAGCGGCGCAGAACGCCGCCGCCGATGCCGGCTGCCTGCTGCCGCTGTCCATCGCGTCCGAGGGCACGGCGCAGATCGGCGGCGTGCTCGCCGCCAATGCCGGCGGCAACAACACCGTGCGCTACGGCAACGCGCGCGACCTGGTGCTCGGGCTGGAGGTGGTGCTGGCAGACGGCACGATCTGGAACGGGCTGCGCCGGCTGCGCAAGGACAATACCGGCTACTGCCTGCGCCAGTTGTTCGTGGGATCGGAGGGCACGCTGGGCATCATCACCGCTGCTGTGCTGAAGCTGGCGCCGCGTCCGCGCGAAACCGCGGTGGCGTTTTGTGCCGTGGCGTCCCCGGAGGACGCGCTGGAATTGTTCGCCCGGTTCCAGGCGCATGACGCGGCGGCGATCAGCGCCTTCGAGTTGATGTCAGGCCCCGGCACCGCGTTGGTGCTGAAGCACATTCACGGTGCGACGCTGCCGCTGTCCACGCCGGCGCCGTTCTATGTGCTGGTCGAGCTCGCGACACCGCGCGCCGATGCCCGCCTGGACGACGCGCTGGAGGTGCTGCTGGAGGATGCCCTGGGCGACGGCGTGATCAGCGACGCGGCGATCGCCGAATCCGATGCGCAGCGCGGGGCCATCTGGCGGCTGCGCGAAGATCACTCCGAGGCACAGAAACGTGAAGGCGCCAGCGTGAAGAACGACGTGTCGGTGCCGGTATCGAAAGCGCCGGAATTCATCCGGCAGGCCACCGCGGCCTGCATGCGGCTTATCCCCGGCATTCGCGCGGTACCGTTCGGCCACATGGGCGACGGCAACATCCATTTCAATCTCGTGCAACCGGAGGGCGCGGATCCGGCGTGGTTCCTGCTGCAGGACCACGCGATCATGGATACGGTGAACGCGGTCGTGCGCGCGTTCGACGGCAGCTTTTCCGCCGAGCACGGCATCGGCAAGCTGAAGCCTTACATGATGCCGGACTGGCGTGGCGGTGCGGAACTGGCGATGATGCACCGGATCAAGGCGGCGCTGGATCCCCAGGGAATTCTGAATCCCGGCAAGGTGCTGCCCGAGTAACTGCCTCGCCGCGCGACGCGCGGGAATAAACTGGCCGCGATCGGCGTCTGTTGCTGCTGACACCACCATGAAAGACCGCCGTGACCCAGGCCTGGCTCAATCGCATCGGCACCGCGGTGCCACCGCACGACATCCACGCCGAATTCATCGATTTCGGCCGCACCACCGCATTGGACGGGCGCACCGCCGCGCTGTTCGACCGCATGGTCGCGCTGGCCGGCATCGAGCACCGCTACGCCATCATCGAACCCGGCCCGAAGCCGCGCGATCACGTCCTCGACAGCGAGGGCTTCTATCGCCGCGGCGCTTTCCCCGGCACGGCCGCGCGCATGGCGCGCTATGAGCCCGCGTCCCTCGCACTCGCCGGCCGGGCGATCGACGCGCTCGACATCACCCGGGAACGCTCGGCCATCACCCACCTGATAGTCGCGAGTTGCACCGGCTTCACGGCGCCCGGCCTCGATTTCCAGATCATGCGCCAGGCCGGGCTGCGCGACAGCGTCGAGCGCACCATCGTCGGCTTCATGGGCTGCTTCGCCGCGGTGAACGCCCTGAAGCTGGCGAACCACATCGTGCGCGCCGAACCGCGCGCCAAGGTGCTGGTGGTGAACCTGGAACTGTCCAGCCTGCACTTGCAGGAAGACTGGCGCATCGAGAAGCTGCTGAGCTTCCTGCTGTTCGGCGACGGCGCCGGCGCCTGCCTGGTTTCCGCGGAGCCGGCCGGTCTCGCGCTCGGCGTGTTCCGCGCGGCGGTGATTCCCAACAGCGACGGCTTGATCACCTGGCATATCGGCGATCACGGGTTCGTCATGCACCTGTCCGGCCAGGTGCCCGGCCGCATTCGCCGCTGGCTGCCCGAGCATGGCGCGTCACTGCTGCGTGACCACACGGCGAACGACATCGCGTTGTGGGCCGTGCATGCCGGCGGACGCTCGATCCTCGACGCCGTGCAGCAGGCGCTGACGCTGCGGCCGGATGCGCTGAACTTCTCCCGCGACGTGCTGCGCGATTTCGGCAACATGTCGTCCGCCACGCTGATCTTCGTGCTGCAGCGCATCCTGCGCGACGCCGCCAGCACCGGCGACGGCATGGCGATGGCCTTCGGCCCCGGCCTGACCGTCGAAACCTTTGCGTTCCGGCGCCCATGAGCCTCGCCACGCGCAGTACCGCCGCCGAGCGGATGGATACCGACTGCACCGGCTACGATGACTATGCCCGATGCCTTGCCGATCTGGCGCGGGTCAATCGTGTCACGCTGACGCACCGGCCGCTGCTGGCCTGGCTCGCGCGCGAAACCGCCGGCCTGCGGTCCTTTTCCCTGCTCGACGTCGCCTGCGGTCATGGCGACCTGCTGCGCCGCATCCGGCATTGGAGCGCACGGCGCGGCATCGATGCGACGCTGGACGGCATCGACCTCAACCCGTGGAGCCTGCGCGCTGCCCGCGCGGCCACTCCGCCGGAACTCGCGATCACCTGGCGCAACGGCGACGTGTTCGCTTACGCGCCGGCACAGCGCTACGACTTCATCGTCAGTTCGCAGTTCACCCACCATCTGGCCGATGCGGACATCGTCCGCTTCATCGCCTGGATGGAGCTTCACGCCGCGCGCGGCTGGTACATCGCCGACCTGCACCGCCACTGGTTCCCCTATTATGGTTTCGGATTGCTCGCCTGGGCGGCCGGCTGGCATCGTTTCGTCCGTTACGATGGGCGCGTCTCCATCGCCCGCAGCTTCGTGCCGGCGGAGTGGCGCCGCCTGGCGCAAGCCGCCGGCCTCGCCCCGGACGCCGTGCGCATCGACTGGCACGTGCCGTTCCGGATCTGCGTGTCACGACGATGCGCGCCACGCTGATCATCGGCGGCGGTCCGGCCGGCGCCGCGGCCGCGGCGCTGATCGCCGCCACCGGCCATCCGGTCACCCTGGTCGAGCGCAATGCCAGCCCGACCGACAAGCTGTGCGGCGATTTCCTCAGCGGCGCGGCAATCGCGGCGCTGCATGCGCTGGGCCTCGACCCGCTGACGCTTGGGGCCGTGCCGGTACGCACTATCCGGTTGGTTCATCGCCGGACCGCCGCCGAAACCGCCTTGCCCTTCGCCGCCCTCGGCCTGTCGCGCCGGAGCCTCGACGAGGCGCTGCTGCGCCTGGCCGCGCGGCGCGGCGCCACCATCCTGCGCGACCAGGCGGTGCGCGGGCTGGAACGCGTGCCCTCCGGGTTCATCGCCCGCACCGCTACCGCCGGTCTGCTTGCGGCCGGCACCGTGTTTCTCGCCACCGGCAAGCACGACCTGCGCAACCTCGCCCGGCCAGCCCGCCCGAACGGCTTGCTCGGGCTGAAAATGTATTACGACATCGCACCGGACCAGCGCGCCGCCTTGCATGGCTGCATCGAATTGTTGCTCGTCCGCGGCGGCTATGCGGGGTTGCAACTGGTGGAGCATGGCCGCGCCGTGCTGTGCATGCTGCTGCCGGCGGCGCGATACCGCGCGGCCGGCAGTCGCTGGGACCCAATGCTGGACAGTCTCGCCGCCGAGGCGCCGCTGCTCGCGCGCCGCCTCGCGGGAGCAACCCCCTGCCTGGAACGGCCACTGGCGATTGCCGGTATCCCGTACGGCCACCTGCATCGCGCCGTGCGCCATGCGCCGCCCGGCCTGTTCCGGCTGGGCGACCAGGCCTGCGTCGTCCCGTCCTTCGCCGGCGACGGCATCGCCATCGCGTTGCAGAGTGCCATGGCCGCCACGTCCGTTTGGCTCCGAGGTGGCAGCGCGGCCGGCTACCACGCAAGCTTCGCCCGGCAGGCCCGCGCGCCCATGCGGTTCGCCTCGTTGATCCATTTCGCTTGCCGCACGCCGGCGTTGCAACCGGTCGTTGCCGTCGCCTGCCGTGCCTGGCCGGGGACGCTGCGCTTCGCCGCTTCACTCACCCGCGTGGTGCGGCCGGCATAATCGTGTTGTGGCGCCCGGGTTGCGCCACCGGCCGGGCTATTGCACAAATCCGCGCTCGCAAGGGAACAGCAGGCCGTCATGGCAACCGGAAACGCAGTGCGCCACCGAGCCGGGCAGCGGCGCAGCGCAACGGTCCGTGCGTCCGGCCGGTGGACACATGTCTGACCTGCCGCGCCAACCGCCGCGGGATCACCCAGTCGGCGCCGCGGGAACCGTAGCGCCGGGTGCGTGGCGCCGGTTCACCAGCCAACCGCGCAGCTTCCAGATCGCCATGGCGGCAACGCTGCTGCTGCCGGCGGCGTTGTTCTATGCCCGGGCGGTTGCCGACGCGCTGCTGTCCATTGTTGCCGTCCTGTTCCTGGCCAACCGCTGGCTGCTGCGCGACCGCTCCTGGCTGCGGTCACCCCACATCCGGCTGTCGCTGATCTTCTGGGTGTGGCTGGTGCTCTGCACGCTCGTCGCCGGGACATGGCACGCGGCCGGTGAAGCGGTGGCGGCGATCCGGCTGTTCCTGTTCGCGGCGGCTCTGGAATTCTGGGTGCTGGCCGACAGCAGACAGCGGCGACTGCTGGGTTACGTCGTGCTCGCCGCCGCCTGCTGGCTCGTCGTTGAGACATGGCAGCAATATGTCTTCGGTACAGACATGGTCGGCAACCACCGCTGGGGCAGCGGCGTGCTGACCGGACCATTTCTCCGGGCCCGTGCGGGTGCCACGTTGCAGACCTTGTATTTCGTGGCGTTCCTGCCGGGGGCGATGTATTTGCTGGCGCAGTCGGGGATGGCCCGGCGGCTGGCGGGAGCTCTGGTGCTGATCGGCACGGTGCTCACCATGGCGGTGATAGGCCAGCGCATGCCCATGCTGCTGGTGATTTTCGGCCTTTGCCTCACCGGACTCCTGGTGCGGCGCTTCCGCTGGCCGATCGCCGTGACGCTGATCGTGCTTGCCGCGGCGGTCGCCGCTGCCCGGGTGCTGTCGCCTGTCACCTATGAAACTCTCGTCGTGGTGTTTCTCCGCCGCATGGAGCATTTCTGGTCCACGCCCTATGCGCTGCTCTACCAGCGGGCGGTCGTCATGGTGCAGGCGCATCCCTGGCTGGGCCTCGGCTTCGACGGATTCCGTGATAACTGCAACGATCCGCGTTACTTCAAGCCTGTTGCCTGGCTGCCGATAACCGATATCGGCGACAGCGCCGGCTGCAACATCCACCCGCACAATTACTGGCTGCAGATCGCCACCAGCACCGGGCTTCCGGGGGTGGCATTGTTCGCGGCCCTCTGCACCGTCTGGCTTGCCCGCATCGGCCGCGGCACGTTGGCCGGCGCCCGGCCGATCCAGCTGGCACTCTTCGTCACGCTTTGCACGGCGCTGTGGCCCGTCGCTTCCACCACCGCCTTGTTCACGGTGCCGAATGCCGGTTGGCTTTTTCTGCTGATTGGCTGGGGACTGGCCGAGCAAAACCACGGGCGCGCGCAGGCGGGATTCGACGATGACGGGGGCAGGCGCCGGGATGCCGGCTTCACTGCGCCCTTCAAGGGATGCTAGTCAGGCGCCATGCGCACCGCCATCTTCGGAAAGCGGCTGGATCGTTACATCTTCCGCCAGCTCCTGTTCGCCCTTGTTGCCGTGACCGGCGGACTGACGGCACTGGTCTGGCTGACCCAGTCGTTGCGCTTCGTCGAGTTGGTGGTGAACCACGGGCTGTCCTTCGGCGTATTCCTGCGGCTGACCGGCCTGCTGATCCCCAGCTTCGCCGCGGTTATCCTGCCGATCACCACTTTCGTCGTCGTCCAGTTCGTCTATCAGCGTCTGGCCGGCGATCGCGAACTCACGGTGATGCGCGCCGCCGGCTTGTCGCCGTTCGCGCTGGCGCGGCCCGCCATCACCCTGGCGCTGCTGGCTACGCTGGCCGGCTACGCGCTCAATCTCTGGCTCGTGCCGATGAGCCTGTCGTCGTTCCGCGATTTCGAGTGGGAGATTCGCAACCGCGTCGCCGCCTTCCTGGTGCAGGAAGGCGTGTTCACCCAGGTGACGGACGGTTTGACCGTTTACGTCCGCTCGCGCGCGCCGGACGGCACGCTGCAGGGTATCCTGGTGGATGACGAGCGCGACAAGAACGCCCCCGCGACGATCCTGGCCGAGCGGGGCCGTCTGCTCGAAGGGCCGACCGGTCCGCGCGTCCTGCTCATCAACGGCAGCCGGGAGGAGATCGATCACCAGACCGGCCGGCTCGACATTCTGACCTTCGGTGAAAACGTCGTGGACCTTTCCGACACCACGCACCAGAACAGTCCGCGATTGCTCGACATCAGCGAGGCATCGATTCCGAAGCTGCTGCATCCGCCGGCCAATATTTCGCAAACCGACCGTCCGCGCTGGGAGGCGGAAGCTTACAAACGCCTGTCCAGCCCACTCACCGCGCTGTCTTACGCATGCGTCGCGCTGCTGTTCTCGCTGACCGGCACGTTCCGCCGGCAGGGCGGATTCATCCGGCCTCTCGTGTCCATTGGCACGGTCGTCGCACTGCTCGCGCTGGGCCTGGCGATCGACAACCTCGCGGCGCGCGACAATGCGCTGATCCCGCTGATGTGGGTGCAAGCCATGTTGCCCGGGCTCGTTTGCGCATGGCTGTTGCTGGGTCCGCGACGGTTGCCGTCCTGGCGCCACCCGGTGCCGCACGCGAACTGAAGCCATGACTCCGGCCATCACGCTTTCGATCTATATTTCCCGCCAGTTCGTGGCTGCGCTCACAGCGATGCTGCTGGCCCTTACGGGGCTGGTCTCCTTATTCGACTTTCTTGAGCTGCTGCGCCGTTCCACCAGCAAGCCGGATGCCACATTCGCGCTGGTGTCGGAAATCGCCGCGCTGCGGCTGCCCTATATTTCGATGCAAATCCTGCCGTTCGCCGTGTTGCTCGGCGGCATCCTGTGCTTCTGGCGGCTGACCCGCTCATCCGAGTTGATCGTGGCACGCGCCGCGGGCGTGTCGGCCTGGGAATTCCTTGCCGCGCCGACCGTCTGCGCCTTGCTGTTCGGCGCGGTCGCGGTGACCGTCGGCAGTCCGCTGTCCTCGATCATGCTGGCGCGCGCCGAGGTCATGGAAAACATCTACCTGCGTACCGGCGGCGGACCGTTGGCACTGGACGGCAGCCAGCTCTGGCTGCGACAATCGGATCGGGCGCTGACGCCGCGGGGCGTCGCCATCATCCACGCGCGCGGCGTCGAACTGCACGGCCGGCAACTCACGGCAAACGGGGTCAGCGTGTTCCGCCTGGACGGCAACGACCGCCTGTTGGCGCGTATCGAAGCGACCCGTGCCGTGCTCGGCCCGGGGAGCTGGGACCTGGAGGGTGCGCGCAACCTGCGCCCCGACAAAGTACCGGGACCGGCGCGACAGATCAGCCTGCCGACCGACCTGACGGTGAAGCGCGTGCAGGAGAGCTTCGCGTCTCCCGACACGCTGTCGGTCTGGGCGCTGCCGGGCTTCATCGCCCTGCTTGAACGCTCGGGCTTCTCCGCGATCCGGCATCAACTGCATTTCCAGTCCTTGCTCGCGCTGCCCCTGCTGTGTGCGACGATGGCGCTGGTCGGCGCGGGCTTCTCGATGCGCCCGGCGCGGCGCGGCGGCGTGGCGCGCATGATCGGCGGCGGCGTGACGGCCGGCTTCGCCCTTTTCATGATCTCCAAGATCGCCGAGGAATTCGGCCAGTCCGGTGCGCTGCCGGTGGAGCTCGCCGCCTGGGCTCCCACGGCATCCGGCCTCATGCTGGCCGTCGCACTGCTGCTGCACATGGAAGACGGTTGACGATGGCAAGGGCGTTCCTCGCCTGCATGCTGGTGTTTTTGCTGCTGCCGGCGGTTCCGGCACGCGCGCAGCTTGGTGCGCTCACCACGCTCGGCAACCATGCGCCGCCGTCGCGCAACGCACCCGTCACGTTCTCCGCCGACCAGGTGCAATACGACCAGAAGAACAACCTGGTGATCGCCACCGGGCACGTCGAGGCCTGGCAGAACGGCCACGTGCTGCGCGCCGACAGGATCGTGTTCGACCGCAACACCGGCACCGCGGCCGCCACGGGTCATGTCGTGCTGCTGGAACCCGACGGCGAGGTGCTGTTCGCCGACTACGCCGAGATGACGCAGGACATGAACGACGGCGTGCTGAAGGACATGCGGGCTCTGCTGGCGCAGAACGGCAGGCTCGCCGCGAATGGGGCGCGGCGCACCGGGGGCAAGATCAACCAGATGTCGCGCGTGGTCTATTCCGCTTGCAACCTGTGCAAGAAGGATCCGACCAGGCCGCCGTTGTGGCAGATCACCGCCGCTACAGGGCTGCAGGACCTGGAGCACAAGCGGATCGAATACGACGACGCGGTGTTGCAGATATTTGGCTGGCCGGTGGCCTGGTTTCCCTTCATCTCCGCACCGGATCCCTCGGTCAAGCGGGCATCCGGCCTGCTGCTGCCGTCGATCGGCAGCTCCAGCCATCTCGGCGCATTCTTCGCCCAACCGTACTACTGGGTCATCGACGATCAGTCTGATGCCACTTTCACGCCGATGCTGACGACACAGCAAGGCATGCAGCTCAACGCGGAATATCGTCGCCGCTTCAATAACGGCTATCTGCTGTTCGATACCTCGGCCGGCTACATCGACAACGCGCCGCAGGGCAGCATCGCCACCAAGGGTCAGTTCGACTACGACGACAACTGGCGCTGGGGCTTCGATATCAACCGCGCGTCCTCTTCCAACTACGTGCGGGACTTCCGTTTCGGTAACGGCAGCAATCTCGACCCCAACCTGCTGACCTCGCAGGTTTACGCCGAAGGCTTCGGCCAGGGCGCCTACTCCCGGCTGGATGCCCGCATGTACCAGGGTCTCAGCAGCACGATCGTTGACAGTGAACTGCCGGTGGTGCTGCCGCGCTACCAATACAGCTATTTTGGCCAGCCGGACGCCTGGGGCGGCCGCCTCTCGCTCGACGCCGGCGCGTTCAACGTGATGCGCTCCGACGGCACCAATACCCGGCGCACCAGCCTGACCGTGAACTGGGAGCGGCCGTTCATCGGCGCGCTCGGCGACGTTTGGAAGATCACGCTGCACGGGGATGCCGCCGCCTATGACGCATCGGCCTTCAACGAGCAACCGAATTACGGCACCCACAGCCTGGTGGAAACCGCGCGTGCCCTGCCGCAGGTGGCGGTGGATTTCCGCTGGCCGTTCATGCGTGATTCCGGCGCTTGGGGCACCCAGGTGATCCAGCCGCGGCTGCAGCTCGTCGTCGCACCCCAGTCGGGCGACAGCCAGAACGGCAAATACCCAAACGAGGACAGCCTCGATCTGGAGTTCACCGACGCGAACCTGTTCGGCTTCAACCGCTTTCCCGGCATCGACCGGCTGGAAGGCGGCGTGCGCCTGAACGCGGCGCTGCAGGGCACCTGGTATCTCGGCGGCACCACGTTCGACGCGTTCATCGGCCAGTCCTATCGCGACGGCAAGGACAGCCTGTTTCCGGAATATACCGGCCTGCACGACCAGGTATCCGACATCGTCGGCCGCGTCGCCTTCTCGCCGGCGCCGTGGCTCGACGTGATGTACCGCACCCGGCTTGACCACCGGACCCTGGTCACGCGCATGGCGGATGCGGTCTTCTCGGTCGGCGTGCCCAGGTTCCGCCTCAACGGCGGCTATCTCTATACCACCTACGATCCATTCACCCTGTTCGACTCGGCGCCGCCGCCCACGCCGGCGACCGACCCTAGCTTCTTCCAGGCCCGGGACGAGATATCGCTTGGTGCCTCCTCCAATTGGGGGCCATATCGGTTCAGCACCTTCGTCCGCCGCGACCTGACCCATAATGAGATGGTGGCGGTCGGCGCGGACGCGATCTATGAGGACGAATGTTTCGTGATGGATGTCAAGTTCTATCGCCGCTATACGTCGATCCAGAACGATGGCGGTGCGACCACACTGCTGATTCTGTTCACCTTCAAGACGATCGGCCAGTTCGGCTATCGTGCGCTATGATACCGGGAGTGATTTTGATGCCGCGTGACCGCAGCGTTTGCATGCGGCGACTGGCGCCCCTCGTGGCCGCGGCGCTGTCGTTGCTGGTGATTGTCGCGGCCCACGCCGCGACGGTGGTTGCCGAGCCGCCGTCCCAGGCCGCCACCCGCATCGTCGCCGTGGTGAACGGCGACGTGATCAGCAACCAGGACGTGGACGACCGGGCCCGGCTGTTCGCGCTGTCCACCGGGCTGCCGATGTCACCGGATGTGCTGGACCGGCTGAAACCGCAGATCACGCGTCAGCTCATCGACGAACGGCTGCGCATGCAGGAGGTGCAGCGTCGCAAGATCGTGGTGCCTGACAAGGAGATCGCGGCAGCGATCCGCAGCATCGAGCAGCGCAACGGCATGGCGGCGGGTACGCTGCGGCAGAAGCTGGCGGCCGACGGCGTGAGCCAGCTTACGCTGATCGACCAGATTCGCACCCAACTCGGCTGGACCCAGGTGCTGCGCCAGCAGTTGGGCGACCAGGCGCGGGTGACCGATGCCCAGGTGGCGGCGCAGCAGAAGCTCGAGGCCCAGCTTGTCGGCAAACCGGAATATCGCGTCGGCGAAATCTTCATTCCGGTGGACGATCCGGCGACCCGGTCGGATGCGGAACGCTTCGCCGAGACGGTGATCGGCGAGCTGCGCAAGGGCGCGCCCTTCCCGGTGGTGGCGGCCCAGTTCAGCCAGACCCAGACCGCGCTGCAAGGCGGCGAACTGGGCTGGGTGGAGCCGAACGAGCTCGATCCCGAGGTGGCGCAGTTGGTGCAGGAAATGCCCGTCGGCGCCATTAGCAATCCGGTGCCGGTCCCTGGCGGTTTTTCCATCGTCACCTTGCAGGGCAGGCGCCAGGTCGGCCGCGACGTAGGCACCGTGGTGTCGATGCGGCAGACGTTCCTGCCGTTCTCCACGCCGCTCAATCCGCAGGCGCCCACGGACCAGCAGAAGCAGACCCTGGAAAGGGCGCGCGGCATCAGCGCCAGCGTGCATAGCTGCGATCAGATGGAGCAGGTGGCGAAGGCGAACAACTCGCCGCGCCCGGCGAACCCCGGCGACGTGCGGCTGGACGCGGTCAGTCCGCCGGCGTTCCGTCAATTGCTGGCGACGTTGCCGTTCGACCGCGCCAGCCAGCCGCTGGTGGCATCCGACGGTATAGCGGTGGTCATCGTCTGCGCTCGCGAGGAGAAGAACCTGGCAGCGCTGACCGCCCCGGAAATGCGCCAGCGGATCCTGGCCGAACGGGTGGAGCTGGCATCGCGGCAGTTGCAGCGGGATCTGCGCCGAAGGGCGACCATCGAGATACGCAGCCGCAACGGCGCGTGACCGCGCTGCCGCCGCTGCGCGAGGTCATCGCGCGGCACGGGCTCGGCGCGCGCCGTTCCCTGGGCCAGCACTTTCTGCTCGATGCCAACCTGACCGCGCGCATCGTGCGTTTGGCCGGTGAGCTTGGCGGCCGGCATGTCATCGAGGTCGGGCCGGGGCCAGGCGGGCTGACCCGCGCGCTGCTGGAGTCCGGTGCCGCCAGCATCACCGCGATCGAGCTCGATCCGCGTGGCGTCGCGGCGATCGAGGAACTCGCCGCCGGCGCGCAGGGTCGGCTGCGCGTGATCGCCGCCGACGCGCTGACCATCGATCTTGCCGCGCTGGTCCCGCCGCCCCGCCAGGTGGTGGCGAACCTGCCGTACAACATAGCGTCGCCGTTGCTGGTGCGCTGGCTGCGCCAGGCCGGCGCCTTCGAGCGCCTGACGCTGATGTTCCAGCAGGAGGTGGCGGAACGAATTTGCGCCGCGCCCGGTGGGCGCGACTACGGCAGGCTGTCGGTGCTGGCGCAGTGGATTGGCGAAGCGGCCCTGGTGCAGCGCATTCCGCCCGCGGCCTTCGTTCCTCCACCGAAAGTCTGGTCGGCGGTGGTGCGGCTCACGCCGCATGCGGCGCAGCCGGATGCGGCGCTGTTCGCACGGATGGAGCGGCTGACCGCCGCTGCCTTCGGCCAGCGCCGCAAGATGCTGCGTGGCGCGCTGAAGCCGCTCGGCGGCGAGGCGCTGCTGCGCGCGGCCGAGATCGCACCGGAGCGGCGCGCGGAGACGCTGACGGTCGCGGAGTTCGTGCGCCTCGCCCACGCAGTGGAGAAGTGGGCTTAACCCATCTTTGACAGTCCGGGTCCCATTTTCCGTAACGACTTCGGAAATATCCAGTAAAAGACTAGGCCAAGACCTGGAATCCGTCATGTAGTGACATAATCGTCGGGCAATCCATTGACCGAATCCCGCCGCCC
>DATLQW010000190.1:0-12416 GCA_035535035.1 Acetobacteraceae bacterium | reverse complement strand
GCCGCGGCAGGCCATGGCACCGTGATCGGCAGCCTATGCCTCCGCCACCGTCGTCCGGTCTTGCCGCTGCGTGCCTCGGCACGCCACGGAGAGCCCCTGTCACCAACGCAACCGACGGCCCCAACCTTGCTCCGGATGACGTGGCCGATCGTCTCGAAAGCGCCACTCCCGGCCGCGATACGGCGGTCGTACTCCGCAGGCCGCGCCGCGATGATCAGCCCAGGCACCGGGCGTCCTTGGTGAAATCTCCATAGCGCCTGTCCGCCGCCCAACGCCCCGCGTTCGTCCAACAGAGCTTCCGCGGCGGCTTCGCGCCGCAGAAGCTCTTCATTCGTTCGCTGCATCCCCATCATATCCCGCACAACGTTGACTCGCACCCGATCAGCTCAGCGCCACCTCGAAGCCGCGCCGGGTCCCCGGCCGGGCCATCATCGTCGCATACCAACGCTGCACGTTGGGGAAATCGGCCAGGTCCACCTGGTGCCGCTCGTGCCGCCACGCCCAGCCCAGGATGGCGAAATCCGCGATGGAGCAGGCGTCGGCGACGTAGTCGCGGCCGGCCAGGCGCTGGTCGAGAACGCCATACAGCCGGCGCGTCTCCTTCATGTACCGCTCCAGCCCGTAGCGCCGGTCCTGCGCGTCCTCCACCTGCAGGAAGTGGTGGACCTGGCCGGGCATCGGCCCGAACCCGCCCATCTGCCACATCAGCCACTCCAGCACCGGCACCTGCGCGCGCAGGCCGGACGGGTAGAATTTCCCCACCTTCACGCCGAGGTAGATCAGGATGGCGCCCGACTCGAATACGCTCAGCGGCTGCCCGTCCGGACCATCCGGGTCGATGATCGCCGGGATCCGGTTGTTCGGGCTGATCTTCAGGAAGTCCGGCGTGAATTGCTCGCGCTTGCCGATGTTCACCGGGTGGACGTTGTAGGCCAGCCCCATCTCCTCCAGCGCCACGCTGATCTTGCGCCCGTTCGGAGTGTTCCAGGTGTAGAGTTCGATCGCCATCGGTGGTGCCTCTCGCAGGTGAGGCCGGACTCTGCACGGCCAGGCGACGCGGCTCAACCCCGCTGCTATGCTCCATCGCTGACCACCGACCACTGGCCGCCGACATGAAGATCGCCACCTGGAACGTCAACTCGATCCGCCAGCGCGAGGGCCACGTGCAGCGCTGGCTGCAATCCTGCCTGCCCGACATCCTGATCCTGCAGGAGATCAAGTGCGAATCCGCCGCCTTTCCGGCGCTGGCCTTTCACGGACTCGGCTACCAGGCCGAGGCGGTCGGGCAGAAGGCCTATAACGGCGTGGCGGTGCTGGGGCGCATCCCGTTCACGGTGACGCACCGTGCGCTGCCCGGGCTGCCGGCGGACGACGCCCAGGCGCGCTACGTGGAAGTGGCGGCCGGCGGCATCACCATCGCCGGCATCTACCTGCCGAACGGCAACTCCCGCGGCGAGGACGGCTTCGCCTACAAGCTCGCCTGGATGGACCGGCTGGCGGACCGCGCCGCGGCGGTGCTGGAGGCCGACACGCCGCTGGCGATCGCCGGCGATTTCAACGTCGCCCCGACCGACGAGGACTACGCGCCCGGCGCGCTGCTCGCCTCCGACGCCCTGGTTCGCCCCGAGAGCCGCGCCCGCTTCCGCCGGCTGCTCTGGATGGGGCTGACCGACGCGGTGCGCGCGGTGCATCCGCACGGCGCGGTCTATACGTTCTGGGACTACCAGGCGGGGGCCTGGCAGCGTGACCTGGGGCTGCGCATCGACCACGTACTGCTGTCGCCGACGCTGGCCGAGCGCCTGGTTGCCGCCGCTCCGGACCGCGAGGAGCGCGCGCAGCCGCAGCCCTCCGACCACGTGCCGGTGGTGGTGGAGCTGGAGTAAGTCCGTCATGGGTCGTCGAGAGCTTGGCAACGTCTCATCGACGTCTCGTTTCGCGCCCTTTGAGATCGTAACGCATGACATGAGAGGCGGCTGGCAAAATGCCCCGTCGTGGGTGGGCTTTGCCATTTTGCCGGAGGGAATCGGGGCTGGAGCGTCGTGCGGCCGGGGTGCCTTTTGTGGCAGTGCGGTGCAACCGCCGTGCGGTTTTGAGTTGCACCGGGTTCGGGCCTGGCGGCGTCTCATGGTCGTCTCGTTTCGCGGCGCGGGAGATCGGCGCATATGAAATGAGACGCAGGGGCAGCGGGAGGTGAGCTGGCGGCTGGGGAATCCTGCGATCGCCGGTGCCTGCTTGCCGCACCGGCCTGCGGGACGCGGACGCGGCTTCAGTCCGCGGCAGTGCTCGTTCCGTCGAGATCGCGCAGGACCGGACTGGTGCCGGTGGCGAGGGCATGCACCAGGTCGGGGTCGGGCGGTCCGTAGCTGCAATCGGGCGGCAGCCCGCCGTACTGCCGGATCTCCCGGGCGCGATAGGGATAGGTGAGGGCGTATTGGTTGGCCTCGGTGCGCAGGTCGCGCGGCGGTTCGTCGGCCTCCGCCGAGGCCGCCATGCGGCGGGGCCGCCGTGGCGCCGGGGCCTGCGCGGGCGTGGCGGGAGCCGGCCGCCACGCAGCGACCGGCGCGGAGGCCGGCGGCAGCGGCGGTGCCGCGGCGGGTGGCGGTGGCGCGGCGGGCGGCGGTGGCGGAGGAGCCTCGGCCAGGACGGGCGCGGGCAGCGGTGCGGGCTCGGGGGCGGGCGCCGGCGGTTCGGCGGGCGATGCCGGCGCCGGTTGCGCCGCGGCGGGCGTGGCCGGCGCCGGACCCGCCTCCAGCGCCTGCTGCATCTCGCGGGTGACGACATGCTGCGTCCACTCGTCGGCCTTGAGCGCGGCATCGCTCTTCTCGCGCTTGTGCCGCACCGCCTGCGCCCGCAGCAGATGTCCGTGGGCGCCCTGCGACGCCCGCGCCATGGCGACGTACTGGGCGTTGAGCTTGACTTCGAGCGTGGTGTCGCCGGCGTGCTTGCGCAGCAGCCGCATCACGTCGTCGGCCTGGGCGCGGGCGGCGACGCATTGGGCGGCGAAGCGGGCCTCGTTGGCGTTGGTCGGCAGCATGGCGGCCACCTCGTCGATGGCGGACTGGGTGCGGGCGAGCAGGGCCTCGGGCGCCTCGTTCACCGGCGGCGGCAGGATGCCGGCGAGGGTGTGGATGAGCTGGTAGTAGGCGTGCCTGGGGAGGGCGAGGAGCAGGTCGGGCTGGTGCGGTTGGGGATAGGTTTCCATGCTTGGGTCTATAGGCTGTTATAGGAATAATGTCAATAGGGTGTTGCGGCCCATGCTTGGGAGGGGAAGCCGGCGGCGAGCCGCTTGTGGGGCGCTCGGTGAAGAACAGCCGGATACGACCAGACATTCCGCGTCGAAGGTCGCCTCGCGTGAGAACCGGGTGCGTCGGAAGCGGAAGGGGCCTCCGCGCTCACCGGGGTTTCGCACAGTAACATTGACTTGTAGCAATTGGCCGGCAGGTTACCTCGTCTCGCGAGTCCGGAGTTCTGCCCCAATCCCGGCTCAGGACGCGAGCCGGAACGCCTGCATATGATCGCTGTCCTGCCGTTCGATGACGAAATTCGCGAAGCTGTTGCCTGAGGCGGAATTCGGGAGAAATTCCGGCATACTGTGGCGCAGGGCGTTGGCCACGACCAGCTCCGGCACGGAGGGAAGCGCACGAGCCGGCCGGCCGGGCGCCACAGCAAGTCGCATACCTTATACTGCATGACCACCTGGCGCTCGCCATAGACGGGACTTTTGGCCTGTTCGCGGCCCCTGGAGTCTTGCAGCAGGGATTTCAGCTTGACCTTGCGGTCATAGACCTTGGGCCGACCTCGCTTGCGCGGGCCGCGCTGCTGGTACGGGGTGTAGGCGACGGCGTTGGACTTCACCCGGGTGACCAGGTGGTTGTTGTCTTTGAGCAAGCCGATGACGATCTTGCGCGCGGCATAGTAGGCGCCGGCGACGAAGTAGCAGGGTTGTGCGATGGCGACGATGCCGAGGAGGGCGAGCATCTTGTCGAGCAAGGTGCGGCGGTCGCGATTGGCAAAGCGCGCCGTTGTTCGCCGAGTTGCGGACCTGGCTCGACAAAACCCAGGCGCGCATCCCGGGCAAGAGCGAGTTGGCGGGTGCGATCCGCCACACGCTGACGCGCTGGGAGGCGCTGACGCTGGTGCTGCGTGACGGTCGCGCCTGCCTCGACAACAACGCCGCGGAACGCGCCATGCGACCGATGACCCTGGCACGCAAGAAGCCGATGACCCTGGCACGCAAGAACTGGCTGTTTGGCGACGCCCAACAATGAGCGAATCGGGTGGAGCGAGCAGCGGGGGTTAGTGCGAACGGGGTGGGATTCCGGCGCGGACTCGTGCCGGTTAGACTCGGCAGATGGTCGATGCATCAGCGATTCGCGAGCGGTTTGCGGCGGTTGGTCGCGGGCTGAACGAGCGTACCCGCCGGCTGTTCGCGGCGGTGGAAGCCCGGACGGCGGGCTATGGCGGGATCGAGGCAGCGTCGCAGGCGACAGGGGTCGCGCGCAGTACCATCGGCCGCGGTCTGAAGGACCTGGACGACCCCGCCTCGCTGTCCGGTGCGGTGCGCCGGCCCGGCAGTGGCCGGCCAGCGGTGACGGAGAAGGACCCGACGCTGCTGGAAGACCTGCTTCAGTTGCTGGAACCGGCGACCAAGGGTGACCCGATGCGGCCGCTGCGGTGGGTCTCGAAGAGCCACGCGAAGCTGGCGGCGGCGCTGTGCGCGATGGGGCACCAGGTTAGCAAGAGCACCATCCCCAAACTGCTGGCGTTGCTGCAATACCGTCGGCAGGTGAACCGCAAGACGCTGGAAAGCGTCCGCAATCCCGACCGTGACGCGCAGTTCGAGCATATCAATGCCGCGGCGATCGCCATGCAGGCCTCTGGCAAGCCGGTCATCTCGATCGACACGAAGAAGAAAGAGCTAATTGGCCCCTACAAGAACGCCGGCAGCGACTACCGGCCGAACGGCTGCCCTGAGCCGGTGAAGGTGCATGACTTCGTCGATGCGGAACTCGGCAAGGTCGTGCCGTATTGAACACCGGTTGTTCTGCCACATCACCGAAAACTGGCGGGGAACGCCCTTGACCAGCCGCTTGGCGGTGGTCGAACTCATCGCCTCCACCACGACCAAGACCGGCCTGAAGGTACGGTGCGAGCTCGACACGCGGATTTACCCAAAGGGGATCAAAGTCAGCGAGGAGGAAATGGCGAGCCTGAACATCAACGGCGACGCCTTCCACCCGGAGTGGAATTACACCATTTCCCCTCGGCCGCCTTGACGCGGTAATTGTTGGGCGTCGCCTAAGCGATAGAGATTGCGATCCGCGACAGGGCGTTATGCCAAGCAGGTGAATCCGCACCCCAAAACTTTGGGCGATCTGCACGCCAATGCGGACATCCTGTCGCCCGAGAGCAATACAGCATCACTCATCGCATGATTACGGGCGAGTTCGATCATGTCTGTCACGATAAGGGAATCAACGCCTTTTTGTTGACCCTTGCTGGTTATAAAACCCAGTCGGAGCTTGACGTGATCCATGAAAGCGAGCGCGGCGTGATCGGCTGGCAGTTGTCTTGCGCTTCTGACTCCATCGTACCAATAAACTCGCAGCAGGGGCAGGTTGGGAGCTCTCTCAGAGGCGATATTGGTCAATTCCACTATGGCGGCGCTCTCATTCAGCTTCAAAAGCTGTCGTGGCTTTCCGGAGCCAAAAATGGCGACCGACCCCTGGGCGAACAGGTAACCGGCGTCCACGAAAATCGCGACGCTTGGCATCTCCACCCCCCAAATAGAAAGGGCGCCCGCAGGCGCCCCTTTGTAGGCCGTCCGTCCTCTCCACTATATGTATACCGGAGAACGGTGGCGCCGAAACATAGGTAGATGCGACTCGCCAAGCAAGGGAGAAACCTGTCAAGTTAAAAATATTTAATCTGCAGAGCCTTTCATCTACCCGGCTTACCGTGCCTCCCAATCTTCAATCACGGTCACGATGTCGGCGATGTCCCCAAGCCCCGTGACACCGACCACCATTGCCGGGGTGCGGCCCGGATTCCGTGAATGCGGACGAGAATGCAGGCCACCATGCGCAGCGCGACCGCGGGCGCATGGTTCTCGATCTCATCTTGAACAAGGCGTTGATCCGGCAAGTGAAGCAGCGGGCGTGCATCCAGATCGTCAGGTTTGGACCGCCGGGGATAGCTGGCTCTGACGTGCTTGGGACCCGGCGACTGTGGCCTTTTCCGCTCCACGGCAAGTGCCCGGGCTACAACGGGCAGTTGGCTCGGCCGTCGCAGGATGGCCGCAGGGACGTGGCGCCGGTATGGTCCGGCGACAAGACATCGCCCTGGGAACCAGATCATGCGCCTATCCGGCCGTGCCGCCGACGCTCTGCGCAGCGTATCGCTGACGCCAGGTTTTGCCCGGCATGCGGAAGGCTCGTGCCTGATCCGCATGGGCGATACCGAGGTGCTGTGCGCCGCCAGCGTCGAGGGCCGCGTGCCGCCGTTCCTGCGCAACTCGGGCCAGGGCTGGGTGACGGCGGAATACGGCATGCTGCCGCGCGCCACGCACACGCGCGGCGACCGCGAGGCCGCGCGGGGCAGGCAATCCGGCCGTACCCAGGAGATCCAGCGGCTGATCGGGCGCGCCCTGCGCGCAGTGGTGGACCGCGCCGCGATGGGGGAGATGACCATCACGCTGGATTGCGACGTGCTGAACGCCGACGGCGGCACCCGCTGCGCGGCGATCACCGGCGCCTGGGTGGCGCTGGCGCTGGCGTGTCGCCACCTGCAGAAGATGAAGGTGATGGCACGCTCGCCGCTGATCGGCCAGGTGGCGGCGGTGTCCTGCGGGCTGGTTGCCGGCGAGGCGGCGCTGGACCTCGACTATGCGGAAGATTCCACCGCGGACGCGGACGCCAATTTCGTGCTCACCGACGGCGGCGGCCTGGTGGAGCTGCAAGCCACGGCGGAGCGCACGGCGTTTTCGGAAGCACAACTCCTCGTTCTGCTGGGGATGGCGCGGAAGGGCACGGGAGAGCTGTTCGCGGCGCAGCGTAAGGCGGTTGGCACCTGATGGCGCGAAAGTTGCCGGCTGGCGGCAAGTTGGTGGTCGCCTCCCACAATCCCGGCAAGCTGCGGGAAATCGCGGATCTGTTGCGGCCGCACGCGATCGAGGCGGTGTCCGCCGCCGCCCTCGGCCTGGCCGAACCCGAGGAGAACGCGCCGGATTTCGTGGATAACGCGCGCATCAAGGCCGTGGCGGCGGCGACGGCAAGCGGATTGCCGGCGCTGGCGGATGATTCCGGCTTCTGCGTCGCGCGACTGAAGGGCGCCCCAGGCGTGCACTCGGCGCGCTGGGCCGGCCCGGAGAAGGATTTCGCGGCGGCAATGGCGCGGATCGAAGGGCAGATGGGCGGTTCAGCGGAACGGCGCGCGTGGTTCGTGGCCGCGCTGTGCCTCGCCTGGGCGGACGGGCACACCGAGACATTCGTCGGCAGGATCGATGGCGAGGCGGTGTGGCCCCCGCGCGGCGAGCGCGGCTTCGGCTACGACCCGATGTTCCTTCCGCATGGCGGCGTGCTGACCTTCGGCGAGATGGAACCGGCACGGAAACACCGCGTCAGCCACCGCGCGCGGGCATTCGCCCAGCTTGTGGCGACCTGCTTCGGGTGAGGCAACAAACCTCTCCGCGCCGCACGCGAGAGAGGTTTCCAGGTTCAGGCCATCGGCGCGTTGGTCTCCCGCGCGAGCTTCTGTTTCATTGCCGCGGCGAAATCCGCGTAATCGGCGCATACCACGGCGAACGCACCCGGGCCACCGATCACCTCCCGCGTGTAGGATTCCAGCAGATCCGGTTCTTCGTGCAGGATGCACAACCCATTGATCGTGATCCCGGCCGCGGCCATGCGGTCGCGGATCAGCCCGGGCGCGATGCCCTGGTTGGACCGGCCGTCGCCGATCACGTCCACCACGCTGCGCTTCGGGTTCGCCGGCACTTGCCCGAGCAGGGTCAGCGCACCCAGCAGGGCCTCGCCGATCGCGGTCTCTCCGGCCGGCACCGTGCGCGGCATGTTGTCCACGTCGTCGGCAAACGCCCGAGCGTCGGCGGCGCTGGCGATGCGGGTCCAGCCGGCGATCACGTCCTGCGCGCCGGTTCCTGACCACAGCAGCAGGCAGCAATAGCTGGCCCTGGCCGCTCCGCCGACCAGTCCGGCGATCACCGCCGGATCGCGCAAGGCCGCCGCCATGCCGCCGGCGATCAGGCCGAACTCGTCATAGGTCACGCTGGCCGAGCCATCGACCGCCAGCACCAGGGCAAGATCCACGCTGTCCATGACGGCGGATTAAACTCCGAATTCGCCGAGAGACAAATGTCCGTGCCCCGGACTCGCCATCTCCGCGGCCCGGGGCCCGGGCACTCTTGAGCGCGGGGACAATGCGGCGGAGTATCGGGGCAGGACGGAGGAGAAACCAGAATGCCGGAAAGCCCTGCCGACAAATCCATGCTGACCCAAAGCCAGACCCGCATGCCGCTGAACGGGTTGAAGGTGCTGGACCTGACCCTGGCGCGGGCCGGGCCCACCTGCGTGCGGCATCTGGCGGACTGGGGCGCCGACGTCATCAAGATCGAGCCGCCCGCCACCGACGGCGAGGATGTCGCCGGCAACCGTCACGGCTTCGACTTCCAGAACCTGCACCGCAACAAGCGGGCGATGACGCTGAACCTGAAATCGCCGGAGGGCCACGCCGCGTTCATGCGCCTGGTGAAGGGCGCCGACATCATCGTCGAGAACATGCGCGCCCAGGTGAAGCACCGGCTGAAGGTGTCGTATGACGACGTGAAGGCGGTGAACCCGCGTATCGTGTATGGCAGCATCAGCGGCTTCGGCCAGACCGGACCGTACGGCCATCGTGCCGGCGTCGATCAGATCGCCCAGGGCATGGGCGGGCTGATGTCGATCACCGGCCTGCCGGGCCAGGGGCCGGTCCGCGTCGGCATCCCGATCGACGACCTCACCGCGGGCAATTTGCTGGCGCTCGGCATCATGATGGCGATCTTCGACCGCGAGCGCACCGGCGTCGGCCGCTGGGTCACCACCTCGCTGCTGGAGGCGCAGATCTTCATGCTGGACTTCCAGGCGTCGCGTTGGCTGATCGCCAAGGAGGTGGCGCCGCAGGCGGGCAACGACCATCCGACCGGCATTCCCACCGGCGTGTTCCCGACCAGCGACGGCCACATCAACATCGCCGCCAGTTCGGGCCGGGTGTTCGGGCGCTTTTGCGACGCGGTCGGCAGGCCCCAATGGAAGGACAAGCCGGAGTGGAAGGACCAGAAGTCGCGCAGCGCGCATCGCCAGGAGATCAACGCGGCGATCGGCGAGATCACCCGGACGCAGCCCTCGGAACACTGGATCGAGCTGCTGGAAGGCGCCGGCGTGCCGTGCGGGCCGATCTACACGATCGACCAGGTGTTCGCCGATCCGCAGGTGCGGCATCTGCGGATGGCGACGCCGATGCACAGCCCGGTGGTGGGCGACGTGGACGTGGTGGCCTCGGCGATCAGCATGACCGGCTTTTCCAAGGAGATCCGCCTGCCGACGCCGGAGATGAGTTCCAGCACCGACGACGTGCTGGCCTCGGTCGGCTACAGCGCTGACGAGATTGCCGAGATGCGCAGGAAGGGAGCGATTTGACATGGACAATTTGCCGGGTGGCGGCGTGGCCCGCGACTACGCCGGGGGAAAAATGCTGGCGGCGAAGGGTGACGGAATCGGGATCATCACCTTCAACCAGCCCGAAAAGCGCAACGCCATGTCGCTGGAGATGTGGACCGGGCTGGGCGAGATCCTCGACGAATTCCGCGAGGACGACGGGGTGCGGGTGGTGATCCTGACCGGGGCGGGCAACAAGGCGTTCGTTTCGGGCGCGGATATCAGCCAGTTCGCGAAGAACCGGTCGGATGCCAACGCGCAACAGGAATACGACCGGCTGGCCGGTGTCGGAAGGGGGAAATACGCCAGCTTCCCCAAGCCGATCATCGCCCGCATCCGCGGGTTCTGCCTGGGCGGCGGGTTAGCGATCGCGATGCAGGCCGACCTGCGGATCGCCGCGGTGGGCAGCGCGTTCGGCATTCCGGCGGCGAAGCTGTCGATCGCCTATGCGCCGGAATCGGTGAAGCGGCTGATCGACCTGGTGGGGCCGGCGCATGCGCGGATGATTTTATACACTGGCGGGCGCATCGATGCCGCCGAGGCGGAGCGGATCGGGCTGATCAACAAGATGGTGGCGGACGAGGCGCTGAACGAGCATGTGCTCGAAATCGCCCGCACCATCGCCGACAACGCGCCGCTGTCGGTGGCGGCGTCCAAGCTGACGATCAACGAGATGCTGAAGGACGCGGGCAAGCGCGACACGGCGGCGATGGCGCGGATGATGCAAATCTGCTTCGACAGCGCGGACTACAAGGAAGGCCGCACCGCGTTCATGGAAAAGCGCGCGCCACGCTGGCAGGGACGGTAGCCGGGGCCGCCAAGGCACCGGCTACCCGGCCGCGCGCGTGCCCGGCCGCGGTGGCGTGACCCGCCGGGTCGCGCGACGCAGAACGACGGTCCGTTCGCCACCTGGTTAGACTATTCGTGGGCGTCGCCTAATGGATCTCGCCCGACCGCTTCAGCGCGTCGCGCAGCTTGGCCGGCGTGAATCCTGGGGCGCGGCAGACGTCGAGAATGACCTTTTCGCGCCGTGAGATCAGGTCGATCGCCGCCGGCAGCTTGCGCACCGCATCGGCCGGCACCACCACCGCGCCGTGGAAATCGGCGTGGATTACGTCGTCATGCCCTGCCTGCATGCCGAAGATGTTCACCGGCTGGCCGAAGGTGACCATGTGCACGTGGGCATGGCTCGGCCCGACCCGGCCGCCGATCATCTGGAAGCCGGGCGCCCACATGTCCAGGTCGCGGAACGAGCCGTTGGTGACGCAGCCGATCGCCCCCAGCGCCTGGTGGATGGTGGACTGCACCTCGCCCCAATAGGCGCCGTAGCCGATCTGTCCGTCGATGTCCTGAATCACCGCGACGGTGGGGAAATCGGTGGCGTGGACGTAGTCGTACCAATCCGCCCGGTCGGTGACCTTGCCGCGCGGTTGCTCGGTGGAGCGGATCATGCCAACCCGCGCCAGGCCGACGATCGGCTTGGCCTTGTGGTCAATGCAGACCATCGGCTCGACGGTGTAGCCGAAGCGGCGGCGCTCCGGGTTGGTGATCTCGAGGCCGTTGCAGATGGTGGGGGTGTCCCACTGGGCCAGCACGTCGAGATCGGACTGGTTAAAGGGCCGGTCGGCCATGGCGTCAGTCTCCTGTCACTGCGGATCGCGGCCCTACTCTCGCGCGCGGGAACGGTTTGCAGCAAGCTGGCGGGCATGAGCAGGGTCATCGCACGCGGCGGCAAGGCGATCTACGGCGCGCCGCTGGGCATCCTGATGCTGGAGGCGACCTTCCCCCGCATCCCCGGCGACATGGGCAATGCCGGCACCTGGCCGTTCCCCGTGCTGTACCGCGTGGTGAAAGGCGCCAGTCCGCAGCGCGTGGTGCTGAACGCGGCGGCCGGGCTGCTGGAGGATTTTCTCGCCGCCGCTGCCGACCTGGTCGCCCAGGGCGCCGAAGCGGTCACCACCAATTGCGGCTTTTTATCCGTGTTCCAGCGCGAGATCGCTGCCCATGTGCGGGTTCCGGTGGCGACCAGCGCGCTGCTTCAGGTGCCCTGGGTGCAGGCCACGCTGCCGCCTGGGAAACGGGTCGGGATCATCACGGTGTCGGCGCAATCGCTCACCCCGCGCCACCTGGAAGCCGCCGGCGTGCCGCCCGACACGCCGTGCATCGGCACCGAGGGCGGGCAGGAATTCTTCCGCGTGCTGATCCTGGGCGAGAAGCAGGACCTGGATATCGGCCTCGCCGCGGCGGACATCCTGGACGCCGGCCGCCGGCTGGTCGCCGGCCACAAGGATATCGGCGCCATCGTGCTGGAATGCACCAACATGCCGCCCTATGCGCATGCGCTGCGCGAGGTGCTGGGACTGCCGGTGTTCGACATCTACTCGCTTGTCACCTGGATGCACGCCGGCCTGCGGCCGCGCGGCTTCGGTCCGCCCGCCGACCGTGCTACCTGCCTGGGGAGCATTCCCGGCGCCCCCGCGCCGTGGTCCGGCTGACCGAAGCCGCCCGGCGGCGGCGGCGAACTGCTCCGCGGCCCCTGGGCCCCCGGCGTTCCGCGCGATCGGACTGTTGCTAGCTAGTCAATGTGTCCGGTTTTTGTAGCTCGTGATCTGTCCGCTTCGTTCTTGTTCCGTGCCGCGGTGCGCCCGGCACGGAACGCCGCGATGGAAGCGTGTCATCCGGCGTGGTTTCGCTACGTGCGGGGCA
>DATLQW010000189.1:0-12636 GCA_035535035.1 Acetobacteraceae bacterium | reverse complement strand
AGCTTCGGCCTTGCGGCCTTCCCGACGCGGGCCGGTCGGGCATTCACCCGCCGGTCGGCCACGAGACCTCCCAGGTTCCGACGCGTTCCCTTGCAGCGTGATGTGTTCTTCGACCCCGGCAGAGCGTCAGCCCCTCGCATGACGGGACCGCACATGTTGCCTTCGACGTTGCTTACCGTCTCGGCCTCCGCGAACTGGGAGGTTTCGTGGCTCAATAGCACACCCCACTGCATCGCTGTGTACGCTTCGCCGCCGCCGTCGCCAGCGACCACGCAACACTCGCTACCGGACGCCCGCTACGGCTTACCCGGGCCGGACTTGCACCGACTGGACCACGCCAGCTTTCCTGGCGCACAAGCAATCTCCCGCCTGGTGAGCCGCGGTCCTGCGTCGCCCGGGCGGGAGGTTGCTTCGTCGCTTCGTTCCCACTGGACGGCGGCTCTGCCGCAACGCACATCCATCTCGTTGAAGAGCAGCCGGCCCGATGCCAAACCCTGACATCCGATCCACGGGTCCCGTCCGCGTCCAAGCGCCCGGCGGGCGCGACGCCGCGGTGGCCGGAAAGCTGCTGGCGCAGGCCGGCATCGACGCCGCGCTGTCCGAGAATCTTCCCGACCTGGTGGTCGCCATACCGGAAGAGCTCGGCTACCGGGTCTCCGCCGCCGAGACCGGCCGCACCACGCTTGAGTTGCTGTCGGCCAATTCCCCTTGCGATCTGCTCCCCGCGAGCGTTGCCACGTTCAGGTTGAGAGGCATCGACATTATGCGCTCCAAGCGCGGTATTGGCCGGGACTCCTGCGTGCTTGACGCAACCGGTTACGCGGATCTCGCCGCCTGCCGGCCCGGCCTGGAAGGCGAGTACATGATCCGCAAGCCATGCCGCATGGCCGATCTTGCGGCACGGGTCGATCGCGCGTTGCACGGGCCGCCGGACTATGGCAGCCCAGGCGACTGAACGGCATGCAAGCCCGCATCGGCCGCTGTCGGGCGTCAAGGGCGTATCGGGAATAATCGCGTCAACCGCGTTGAGCACGGCCACCCTGATCGTCATCCGCGCGAAAGCGGGGACCCACGCCGGCCCCGGGTCCCCGCTTTCGCGCGGATGATGACGACGGAGGCGGCTGCGGCGATCTCACGTGAGTCGATGAAACCCCGACAAGTCCCAACGCCGGCCCGGGCGGGGCCCACCCAGGCCGCCGGGAAGCGGCGGCTCTCCGCAACGTGACCGGTCTCCGCGGCTGGCTCCGCTCGCAGTCATACAAAATCACGATCCAAGTCGTAGAATTGGGTTGACTGGCCGCGATTGTATCCTTTTTTATGTCGGGCGCGCGTTGCGATGCGTCTCTGGGTTCGTCTCTTTTTGCGCATTTGTATGCGATGAAAGGAATACGGAAACCAAAGCGTGGTAGTCAGCCTGGTCCCGCGACGGCTGGCGTGCGGGCATGCCGGGCAGCTTGTCCGGCGGATTGAACCATAGGCGAAGGCTGCCGGATCACGCCGATGAACACCGCCGGACGAGGTGAGGACTGGAGTGGACCGCAGCTTGCGGCGCGCCTGGCGGCCCTGGAAGGGGTCGCGCCGGAGCCGGTGGAGCATGTCGTCTGCCGCATCACCACCCAGTCTGACGGCCGCGAGACGCACCTCTATCAGGTTGCCGACGACCCGCGCCCACTGCGTCAGGACGAGTTGCCGCGGTGGCTGGCGCGGCACCGCCTGCGGGGAGCAGATCGCCTGACGCTCGCGGTGCTGGTCATCCGCGAGATCATCGACGAGGCAGGCATGATCCGCGAATGCACCCTGGAACGCCGGCGCGGCGCGCTGGACGGGCCGCTGTATGGCGATCCCGCGCGGGTGGAGTTCACCGGCCCGGCCCGCATGGTGCGCTTCTACCGGGTCTCGCGTGACGGCAGGCTGACCGAGATCGCCGCCACCACCGACACTCTGCCGGCCCGCCGCCGCGATCCGGAGCACTTCGCCGGCGAGCAACTCGCGTTGCGCGCGCAGTTCGGGCCGGACGCGCGGATTGTCGATGTCCGCGAGCCGACGCTGTTCGAGACCATGGCCGGGTTCGACAGCATCCTGCACGTCCGCCTGGCGGATGGCCGGGAGGTCGGTTGTGGGGTCGGCTGGCACGGGCCGGTGCCATTCGTCCTGCGCGCGGACTTCCCGCGTTTCGACATACCACTCGCGCTGTCGTCCGAAAACGAGGCAGCGGTGCAGGCCCTGCTGGACCGCGACAACCTGGTGCGCCACGAAACGCGGCTGGACGAGCTCGGCCTGGCCGTCGTGGCGCGTCGCCGCGGCGACCAGCAGTTGTTCCTACTGCGGGCGAATGCCGGCACCGCGACGATCGTGCCATACGAACCCGCGACCCACGGCGCGGCGTCGGACGATCAGGCGCGCTGGATGCGCTACGCCGAAACCTATGAGCACCTGGCAATCCTCGACGCGTGGCTGGACGCCGAAAGCGACGATCTGCTGGTGGTGACCGGCGAGGCAAATGGCCAGATCTGGCGGCACCATATCGACCGCGACGGGGTCGAGACCTGGCGCAAACCCGACGCGCAGGCGGCGGCTGGGCTGCTGTATCGCGAGCAATTGTCGCCTGGGACGCTGGCCGCCGCCGATGCTGCCGCGTCCGACGCCGAACCCTCACCGGTGCCGGCGCCGGCGGAACCCGACGAGCCCCCGGACCAGCCGGCCGACACTCTGCTCGCCAAGGTGGAAGCCTATGTCGCCGCCGTCTCCGCGCTGCGCGCCGCGCAGGACGCCGCGGCCGGACAAGCGCCGTTGGCGGAAGCGCTGGTGGATCTGCGCGCCCTGCTACCCGCGATGGAAACGCTCGAGGCGGAGCATGCCGCGGCCGAGACGCGGATATTGCTGATGCAGGCGGAAGATGGCCGCATCCGGCCGGCTCGGCTGGCCCGCGCATTGGCCCGGATCGAGGCGCGGCTGCCCGATGAGTTGGCCGCCATCCGGCTGGTGACGCTGGCGCCGCCGCAGTGGCGCCACTTGGTGGACCCCGCGCCGTTCGGCGCCGCGGTGGAAGGCGCCTTCCCGGAGGCGGGGTACGATATCGAGGAGGCGGCGCTCTGCCTGGCATTCCGCCGCCCGACCGCTGCGGCGTTCCACTGCATGCGCATCGTCGAGTGCGGGCTGGCGGTACTCGGCGCGCCGCCGCGCACCGACCTGCCGGGCGAGGACCGGCACTGGACGCACATCCTGTCGCTGCTGCGCGCCGCCGCGCCGGCGGTGCAAGGCGGCGTGCTGGCGGCACTCGATGAGGTGCGGCGCTGCTGGCGCGGCACGCGGCTGGTGCCGGCGGAGAAATACACCGAGGCCGAAGCCGAGCGGCTGTTCCGCGCCGTGGGGGCGTTCATGGCGGAACTGGCCCGCTGATCCATCAGCCTCTCTCGCCGCGCGGGGTCGGAAACCTCTCCCGCCGCACCGCCGTTGCGATAAATCCCCGCAGGCAGCAGGCCAGCCCGCCAACGGCCGGCCTGCTCCCAACGACAGCCTCCGCGCGTCAGACCGGCGCGAAAAACGGCAGCTTCGGTCCACCCCCTTCGGTCTGGATGAACTTCAACGCCACCTCCTGCCCGATCTTCAACGTACCAAAATCGCAATCCACGATGTTGGTCATCATGCGCGGCCCCTCCGCGAGCTCCACATAGGCGATGGCATAAGGCGGATCGGCGCGCTGCATCACGCTGAACGTGTAGATTTTTCCCTTGCCGGACACCTCCACCCACTCCACCGCGCCGAAGGTGAACGGCGAGATCGCTCGCGGATACCAGATGAACTTCCCGGTGTCCTTGCACCGGGGCAGCACCAGCTTCCCCGCCGCGCAGCCATCCCAGAATGGCTTGGTCTCCGGATTGGTCTCGGGCGTGCCGACGAACGGAACCTTGCGTTGGACGTAAGCCATGTCGATCACTCCCGCTCCAGAATCACAGTGCTGCCGCAATGCCGCGTGCCGAGCGACCCGCCCGTGCCATGCGCGATCGCCAGGTCGCAGTTCTTCACCTGCACCGCCGGATGCGCCTCGCCGCGCAACTGCCGCACCGCCTCGATGATCTTGGTGATGCCGCCGCGGTTGGCCGGATGGTTGGAACACAGCCCGCCGCCATCGGTGTTGAACGGCAGCTTGCCCACGCCGGAGATCAGGTTGCCGTCCGAAACGAACTTTCCCCCCTGCCCCTTCTCGCAGAACCCCAGATCCTCCAACTGCATCAGCACGGTGATGGTGAAGCTGTCGTAGATCGAGGCATACTTGATGTCGGACGGCTTGATGCCCGCCATCTCCCACGCCGGAGGCCCGGACCAGCGCGCCGCCGAATAAACCAGATCGACCGCGCCGCCCATCTGGTGCTTCGGCGACTCACCGACGCCGATCACCTTCACCTTCGGCCGCTTCAGGCTTTTCGCGATCTCCGGATTGGTCAGCACCAGCGCGCCGCCGCCGTCGCTGATCACGCAGCAATCCAGCCGGTGCAGCGGCGAGGCCACCATCGGCGAGTTCACCACGTCCTGCACCGTAACCACATCGCGCAGCATGGCATGCGGGTTGTGCTGCGCATGGTGCGACGCCGCCACCTTGATCCACGCCAATTGCTCGCTGGTGGTGCCGTATTCGAACATGTGCCGCGTGGCGCACATCGCGTACATGTTGGCGGTCGCCGGGCCGTACGGATACTCGAATTGCATCTCCGGCTGCGCGGGACTGCCGGCGCGCGGCGCGGTGCCGGTCGCCTGGCCCTCGCTGCGCGGCCGTCCCGACAGGGTGATCAGCGCGACGTTGCAGCGGCCGTGCGCGATCGCTTCCATCGCATGGCCCACCGCCACCTGATACGATGAGCCGCCGACATCGGTGGAATCCACGTGCCGGCATTTCAGGTTCATGTAATCGACCATGGACAGTGGGCCGAGCCCCGGCGCGTCGCCGGCGCAGTAGTACCCGTCCACGTCGTCCTTGGTCAGCCCCGCGTCCTCCAACGCGCCCTTGGCACATTCGGCGTGCAGCAAGGCGATCGACTTGTCGCTCGCCTTGCGGGTGGGGTGCTCCCAGGCACCCACGATATAGGCTTTGCCCTTCAAACTCATGCTTCGCTCCCCTTGTGACCGGCGGGAACCGCGGCCAGGGGACGATTATACTGAACGGTAGGTCGCTGGCCAGACGGGCTGGCGACAGACGGGCGGCGGTGGGAACCGCCACCCGGCGTAAACCCAAGGTTCATCGTTCGTCCCGCAATGTCGCCATCGCAGATCGACCCGGAACCTGGCCATCCATCGCATACCTCCCTTTCTGTTGCCGGCCTTTCCGGGCGCCCGCAAGACGCGCGGCAAGACCCGGCTCGCGGGCGGCCTGCGCCGCCGTTGGACAACCGCCAACGGGTTGATCCTGGAATGAGACTATCAGCACGGCACGGTCGAGGTTTATGATGCGCGAGGCCGCCACATCGGCGAATTCGACCCGGTAACCGGACAACGCGTCGGCACCGCCGATGCTGCGCTTAAGGTGGAACCTTATAGCGATGCAAACCGACTATTTCCTGGTTGGGTATGACCGTCGCACCGGCGAGGCGAAGTCGTTTCGTGCCCTGCCGCCCGGCACCGTCGCCGCCGCGAAAACGCTCGGCGGCATTCCCGCCAACGATCCGGCGATGATCGGTGATTGACCGCTCTCTTCCGAAGCCGCACGCGCAATCGCCACGCTGGCTCGGGCTGAAATCGACGCCGGCCATCTGGACTGCTGCCTTGAGCCCCACCAATCACTGCCGGCTGCAAGGCCGAGGCACGCCGCGGAATAGCGCAGAACGGCGCTGGCCACGCGCTCTGACGCGGGGTTAGCTTCCGCCGCATGGACCCCCTTGCCACGATGCCGCTGATCCCATCCCGACCGCCGGTGCCGGCACGCGAACTGCCGCTGCCGGCGTTCCTGCGCGCCATTCGCACCAACGCGCTGACCATGTGGACCGCGGCGGCGTACGAGCAGGATGTGGTGGTGCGGCGGTTCCTGGGGCGGACGAACGTGCTGCTGAATGCGCCGGAGGCGATCCATCGCGTGCTGGTGGACAATCCGGAAAACTACCGCCGTTCGCCCGCCTCGATCCGCATCCTGCGGCCGATCGTCGGCAACGGGCTGCTGCTGAGCGAGGGCGACGCGTGGCGCCACCAGCGCCGCACCATCGCCCCGGCGCTGGCGCCGCGGGTAATGCCGATGCTGGCGCACCACGTCGTTGCGACAGCGCAAGAGCAGATCGGGGCGATTGCGGCACAGGCGGCGCAAGGGCCGATCGATCTGCTGGCGGCGATGCAGGGGCTTACGCTGGAGATCGCCGGGCGCAGCATGTTCTCGCTGGAGATGCGCGCGTTCGGGACTCCGTTGCGGCGGCTGCTGGCGGAATTCGCCGAGCGCTTCGCCCGGCCGTTCCTGTTCGACATGCTGCTGCCGCCCTCGGTGCCCACGCTGCGCGACCTGCGGCGCCGGCGTTTTCGGGCGCGCTGGATGCGGCTGGTCGAAACGATCATGCACGACCGGCTGCGCGAACCGCAGCCCGGCGCGCCACGCGACCTGTTCGATCTGCTGCGCGCCGCGCGCGATCCGGACACCGGCGAGGCGTTTTCCCCGGAGCAATTGCGCGATCAGCTCGCCACGCTGCTGCTCGCCGGGCACGAGACCACGGCGGTGACGCTGTTCTGGTCGCTGACCCTGCTTGCACAGGACGCGCAAGAGCAGATGCGGCTGGCGGAGGAAGTGCGGGGGGTGGCGATCGAACCGGAGAACGCCACGGCGGTGCTGCCGTTGCTGGCGCGCACGCGGGCGGTGGTGAGCGAGGCGCTGCGGCTGTATCCGCCGGCCTTCACCATGGCGCGCGAGGCGATCGGTCCGGACCGGCTGGGCGATTTTTGTCTCCCGCGGCGCTCGGTGGTGCTGATCGCGCCCTGGGTGCTGCACCGGCACCGGATGCTGTGGCACGAGCCGGACACGTTCGATCCGTCGCGGTTCATGCCCGATGCGCCTGCGGTGCCGCGCTTCGCCTACCTGCCGTTCGGTGCTGGGCCGAGGGTGTGCGTCGGCGCGCAGTTCGCGCTGACCGAGGCGGTGCTGGTGCTGGCCATGTTGGTGCAGCGGTTCCGATTTGCGCTGGAGGACACGCGGCCGGTGCTGCCGGTGGCGATCGTGACGACGCAGCCGGACCATCCGGCGAGGTTCCGGCTGCGGGCGAGGTGAGCTTGTTGCGGGCGGCAGATCGCTTTGCATGTCTGCAAAGGACGGATTCCGGCCGTTCAGCCCAAGCGACTCAGCGACCGCTGCTTTGCGCCGGCATTTGACGTGCAAACCGGCCCACTACCACAGCATTATATATCTTGTCAATTTTCCTAGGAAATAATACCTGAGCCGCTCAAGGCAGCCGCCAGGAGCGCGCCCATGCTTCTCCCGTCCCTCGCATGCACCGCCGTCCGCGCCGATCCGCCGCTGGCGCCCGGCGCCTCCCCGCCACCCGGCGCCTCCTCGCCGCTCCCGACAAACGCCGGGGCGATCCGAGCCTCAACCTCGCCCCGCACTGCGGCGCCCGCAGCCGCAAGCCGGCCCCCTGGATCGACCCGCGCCGGCTGTCCCCGCCGAGCGCCGGCGATCCACGACAAGCCGCGGTGCCGCATGCATGCGGGCGCGGCACCGGCACCGCACGGGGACCTCGCCCTCCTGCGTGCCGCGCGCCCCGCGCACGCGCGCTGCGGCGGCGAACGGCGGGCCTTCAACCGCCGCATCCTGAGCATCGCGCGCAGCGGCCGGGTGTATCGCGCCGCGTTGCACTACCTCGACCGGCAGCCACCGGACCTCGCGGCCTGGTTCCGGCAAAACCCACCGGAACTGCTTGCGCTGCCTTGCCCGACCGGCGGCCTCACCGCAGCGCAGGACCGCGCCATCCTGCGCGCCGAGGCGGTAGCCCTTGCACAGTGGAAGCAGGCCATCGCGTGCGCGAGGCAATCAGGCAGCTCCGGCAGCCAAGCGGAGGTCGCCGCGCCGGCGGGGCCATGCGGCGCGCAGGAAAAAGCCCACCCACCAATGCCGGCCCGGCGCGACCCGGCATCGCGCGAAGGCCCAGCGGCCAGCGCCCGCGCCAATCCAGCGCCAACGCCCCATGCACCAGAGCGCGTCGCCGCCGGCACGACCGCCCCTGAACTCACCCTCGGCACGCCCGGCGGGACCGCAGTCCCGCCGGCTCCGGCATGCACAAACAGCATCGCGCGTTTACCCGCCCGCCCTATCGTAGAACAGCACTTGCAGTCGTGGGTCGAAGCGCATCAGCGCGGCAAAGTCCCGGTCCTCGGTGACCACCACACAGCCCGCTCGTGCGGCGACGATCGCCGTCAGTGTGTCGTGGATCAGCTCCACCCGATCGAACGCAGTCGCGATGCGCCGACCTCCGCCGGCTGCTTCCCGTGCGATCCGGCCGGCACGCTCGCCGGCGTCGTGCCAGTCGGCGTCGCCCGGCACAAGGACCTTCGCCGGATCGATGCGGGATTGCACGCCCTGCGCTGCCGCCACGACGCGCGCCGTGCCGGGATGTGTCGGATCGAGCCGGCCGTCAATCCAGGCAAGCTCCGCACGGATCGGTGCAGACACAAAGAAGCGAGGCAGGGTCTGCAACATCTGTCGCAGCACCAACGGCCCGCGACTGGTGAGCGCGTTGATGAACACGTTGGTGTCGAGCAATACCGGTCCTTCCGGGACGGCGTCGCCGAACAATGGCAGGCTGGGCGAGGAACGATCGGCCTGGGCGGGACGGCGCGACATGGCCGACGCGATCAGAGATCGATTTGTGCCAGAAGTTCCGGGTCGATATCGGCAAGTGTGCCCCATTGGCGAGCCAGCCAGGGCCCGAGCTCATCCTCGGTCGCCAGCGCCGCGAGGGCGGCGGTGATGACAACCGCCGGCGAGGTGCTGCCGACTCGTTTGGCCGCCGCGGCATAGAGGCGCGGCGGCACCTTGGCGTTTACGTGCGTGCTCTTCGGACCAGCCGTAAGACCCATTTGCGCGGCAAGCCGCATAGCCAGGGACTGGGTCTTGCCCCTGGCGCGAGATTTCCCGACTGAACGCACACCAGCCGGGTGCTGAGGCTTTGGCATGGGGACCTCCTGTGGCGGGTCAAGGCAGAATACGAAATTGTCAGCGTAGTAATACTACGGTTGATTCGGATCGCAGGCAAACACCCGAGTGCAGAACAGCGGAGCGCACTTCGCCAGGTCGGGATGGCGGAATACGCTGCGCCATTCCGCCCATCCTCTGCTTGGCAGGCACTTGCGACGACCCGGCCAAGCCCCGATACAAGTGGCCCTGGACCATCCGGGGACCTCGCATGCCCGATGACCGCCTCCGCATCGGCGTCGCCGGCGCCGGCCATTTCGGCCGCTACCACGCGCTGAAGGCCGCGGCCTCGCCGCGTGCCCGTCTGGTCGGCATCCACGACCCCGACACCGAGCGCGCCCGCACCGTCGGCTGGGAAGCCGGCGCCCCCGACCTCGACTTCCCGGCCCTGCTCCAGGCCTGCGACGCGCTGATCGTCGCCGCCCCCGCCGAGGCGCACCACGCACTCGCCGCCGCCGCGCTGCGGGCCGGCAAACACGTGCTGGTCGAAAAACCGATCGCCGCCACCCTGGCCCAGGCCGACGACCTGGCCGCCCTCGCCGCCGCCGGTAACCTGACCCTCCAGGTCGGCCACCTGGAACGCTTCTCCGCCGCGCACGGCGCGCTATCCGGCCGCATCGGCACGCCGCTCTATATCGAGGCCACCCGCATCGCTCCGTTCAAGCCGCGCGGCACCGACGTGTCGGTGATCCTCGACCTGATGATCCACGACCTGGACCTGATCCTGGCGCTGGTGGACAGCCCGATCGCGTTGGTCGAGGCGGTCGGCGCCGCCGTGGCCAGCGCGCACGAGGACATCGCCAACGCGCGCATCCGATTCGACAGCGGCGCGGTGGCGACGATCACCGCCAGCCGCATCTCCGCCCGCACCGAGCGCCGCATGCGGGTGTTCGCTCAGGACGGCTACCTTGCGGTGGATTTCGCCAACCGCCAGCTCACCGTGATCGCGCGCGGCCGCGGCAAGCCGGTGCCCGGCGTCGAGGGCTTCGGCATGGAGGAGACCTCGTGGGAGGAACACGACTCGCTCGCCGCCGAACATGCGGCGTTCGTCGCGTCGATCCTGGACGGCGCCCCGGTGCTGGTGGACGCCGCCGCCGGCCGCCGCGCGCTCGCCGCGGCGCTGGCGGTAAGCGAGGCGATGGCCGAAGCGCGCGCCAGGATGCGCACGTCAGGACTGCTGACGCGATGAAGTCGTTTCCCGCCTTGCCAGCGTGCGGGACGCCGGCGGGGCTGCATGCAGCCTGGCCGCCGCTGCGCTCATCGCCGTGACGGAAAGCCGCCTCGGCAACCGGCGACATGGACCGGGGATCGTCCTATATTGAAAACGGCGACCTGAAGGAGGCACCGAGCATGACCGAACGGCCCGTTCTGGCCCTGACCATGGGCGATCCCGCCGGCATCGGCCCCGAGATCACCGTCCGCGCCCTGCTCTCGGCCGAAATGCGCGAGATGGCGCGCTGCTTCGCCATCGGCGACGCGCGCGTGCTGCAACGCGCGCTGAAGACCTGCGGCCTGACCGCGACGCTGCACCGCATCGCGGCGCCCGAGGCGATCGCCGACCGCGACGGCACGATCGACGTGCTGCACCAGGACAGCGCCGATCCAGACATGCTGCAAATGGGCAAGGTGCAGGCGCTGGGCGGCGAGTCGGCGTTTGCGGCGATCCGCGAGTCGATCGCGCTGGCGATGGCCGGGCGCGTCGCCGGCG
Organism: Acetobacteraceae bacterium; assembly: GCA_035535035.1. GTDB lineage: Bacteria > Pseudomonadota > Alphaproteobacteria > Acetobacterales > Acetobacteraceae > JASHVB01. The sequence goes on along the minus strand of DATLQW010000189.1, from coordinate 1,774 downwards.
TGGTGACCGCGCCGATCAACAAGGAGTCGCTGAAGGCGGCGAAGATCCCCTTCATCGGCCATACCGAGATGTTCGCCGAATACACCGGCGCTCGGGAAGAAATGACGATGTTCACCATCAGCGGGTTGAAGATCTTCTTCCTGACCCGCCATGTCTCGCTGATCGAGGCGTGCCGGCAGATCACCCAGGAGCGGGTGGCCAAGGGGATCGACAGGAGCGTGAAGGCACTGCACCAGCTTGGAATCGATCACCCGCATTTGGCAGTGGCCGCGCTCAACCCGCATGGCGGCGAGGACGGGCTATTCGGCCGCGAGGAGATGGACGCGATCAAGCCGGCGATAGAAGCGGCGCGCGCACGGGGCATGCGGGTGAGCGGTCCGGTGCCGGCGGATTCGGTGTTCCACATGGCCCGCATCGGCCGCTACGACGCGGTGCTGTCGCTCTACCACGACCAGGGGCACATCGCGGCAAAGATGATGGATTTCGAAAGAACCGTGAGCGTGACGCTGGGTTTGCCGATCCTACGCACCAGCGTGGATCACGGCACGGCGTTCGACATCGCCGGCACCGGCAAGGCAAGCGCGGTCAGCATGATCGAGGCAGTGCGCGTCGCGGCGGAATACGCGGTGCGCGGCGTGAAGCTGGGCGACGCGGTGGCCGAGGCGGCGGAGTGAGTTGGAAGTAAGGCGTTGTCGCCGAGAAGCGGGGATATTCGCGCTCTGTGACCTCGTCATAGCGTGATATTTTAGCGTGGCTCGACAGGAGAGACCGGACGCTCCGGTAAGGTATCTGCTCATACCCGGTTTGGCCCGCCTTCACGCGGCGGTAGCGGCACGGGGATCAGCAGCCAAGAAAACATCTGACACGATCACGGGCGACTCGATTCTCACCGCGGGGTGACCACATGCCCTGATCTCAGCGAGCTGAGCCGCGCCGAGAAGGACGCCCTGATCTTGGTGCTATGGCAGCGCCTGGAGGCAGCCGAGCAACGGATTGCCGAGCTTGGAGCGAAACTCGCCGAACCGGCGAAGACACCGGATAACTCCAGCGTGCCGCCGTCGAAGGGGCAGAAGCCGAACCAGCCGGAGAAAACCAAGCGTGTCGGACCGCGCAAGGGCAGCCTGGCCGCAAAGGCGGTGGCAGGCCGCTGGCCTGCGATCCGGACGAAACCGTCACCGCCAAAGTCCTGGCCTGCGTGCATTGCCAGGCTGCGCTGACACAGTCCCAGGGGAATCGTTCGAAAATATCAGGCGGTACCTTGCGGGATGGCGTGGAGGTAATCGGGGTCCCATCCGGCCAGCTTTCGGCGCACTTCGAAGCTCTTGCCGGGTTTGGCCGAGCGCAGCAGGTTCATCACCATGTGCCGGACGGTGGCCATGTTGTGTGGGCCGTGGCCGGTGTGCAAACGCGAGAGATCCTCGTGGAAGATGACATCCAGTACCCAATGCAGGCGGTTCTCGATATGCCAGTGGCAGCGCACGGCGTTGGCGAACAGCACGGCCAGCAGAAACGTGGACGAGATGTAGTAGCGGCGTTCGCATGAGGTTTTGCCGTTGCGCTCGACCCGGTTTTCGACCATGGCGATGGTCCTGATTCCCGGGAAACGACTGTCGCCGGCGAGCCAGTCGACCGTGTGACTGACGACATGGCGGCGGATTTCGATGCGGCCGTGGTCGCCGTCCGTGGTTTGGACGGTTTCAAGTTCGTCCGCCGGTGCATCCTCGAAGTAGCGTTTGATGTCGTCGTGCAAGGTGGGCTGGTTGTCCTTGACGGC
>DATLQW010000188.1:0-120389 GCA_035535035.1 Acetobacteraceae bacterium | reverse complement strand
TGCCCCGCACGTAGCGAAACCACGCCGGATGACACGCTTCCATCGCGGCGTTCCGTGCCGGGCGCACCGCGGCACGGAACAAGAACGAAGCGGACAGATCACGAGCTACAAAAACCGGACACATTGACTAGCTAGCAACATGGTCGGCCCCGTGGGCCGACGAACGGGGCGGGCCAAAGGCGGCGACCCGCGGCGCGGATCGTTGCATTTGTCCGGCGATGCTTCCCGCCGGCGCTTGCGGATGCCGCTTGCCGCGGCTCGCTTGCCGCGCGGCGTTTCAGTCGGCGTTCAGGTGGGCCTCGACATAGTCGATCGCGTCCTGCACCGTGCGGATGTGTTCTACGTCGGCCTCGGGAACCACGATGCCGAACGCCGCTTCAAAGGCGATGACCAGCTCGACGGTATCCAGGCTGTCGGCGCCGAGGTCATCGACCAATGAGGCCCCCGGAACGACGATCGCCCGCTCGATGCCGAGATGCGAGCTGATGATCCTGGTGACCTGTGCAACCGTTTCAACCATGCCGATCTGGAGTCCGGGGTCGGTGCCGGCGCTGCCCGCTGCCGCCGGCGCGCAATTCAATCAAGGGCGGTGCGCAACAGGACTCCCGCCGCCGGTGCGGCGGGTCATGCAGCGTGCGGCACCGGCATCGCACAACCGACGCTGGTGCAGGTCGCCTCGGCGGCCTCCAGCCTGCCGATTGCACGCACCCAGCGCGGCCGGTCGTTGCGTCGCGTGTCATAGCTGCGGAAGGTCGTTGCGCTGCTGCGCAACTCGGCCCACTGGGCGCTGTCATTCGGGTCCGCGTCCGGGACATCGGCCAGCAGGTCCTGCTTCTGGTGGCCCCGCAACCGCATCTGACAGATCAGGCGGGCGAGCTGATCGATCCGCCGCAGCCCAGCCTCGACCGACGCCACCGGCTGGTAGCTGGCGACGAAAGGGCTCCACACCTCGAAGGTGAGGCTGCCCGCGGGCCGTTCATCGACGCGTCGCGTGATCTTCAGTGACGGCCGGCCGGGTTGGCGCTTGTGCATGGGTTTGTGCCGAACAGTTCAATCGGGTGTCGCATCGTGATCGGGATCGATGACATTTTCCACGTCGTCGTCGTCGTCGGAATCGGCGACGGCTTCGTCTTCCTCATCCGCATCGTCGGCGGCGATCGTGGGTGCCGCGTCTTCATCGGCGGCAACGGGATCCGGCGCCCGATACGGACGCCTGGGCCCGGCCGTGCCGCGCGACGGCCACGCAGTGCGGGCCTTCTGCGGCGGTTGTTGCGCGCCACATTTCGGACAGATGGCGGGATCCCTGTTCAGGTCGTAGAATCGCTCATTACAGCCAGCGCAGGTACACTTGGTGCCGAGTTCCGGTCTGCCCATCGCATCTTCCTAAGAACGGGCCCGACATCGGCGCCCGCCGATTGTTTCGTGGTTGCCAGCCTAGGCCGGTGCCTGATGCGGCCGAGACGATAACCTTCGTGAATGGCCGGCTTCCGGCGGTCAGCCGGTCTTTGTCGCAAGCAACTGCTGGGAACAGGCGTGGGCGAGTCCGGGGTCGGGAGCTGTCTCGCTGCCAACCGTCGCCCAGCCGGCCCGCATGACGAGGTCGCTGCGCGAGAACGCCGATTGTTCGGTGCGGATCTTGGCGAGCGTCGCATGATCGGGGTCCTGCTCGGCCTTCGCCACGCAGAACGGGACAAGCGCTGAAATGACGGCCGTATCGGATTGTTCCTGCGCGACCTGGCCGGCGGCGCTCCGCGTCGTCCAGCCAAGTCCATGGAATCCGACAACGGACATCGCGATGGCGCCGCAAGCCGCGCCCAAAATCGCGGGCTTGAACCAATCAGGCACTTGCATGGGATTTTTTCTTTGCATTATGGGAGGACGAATCTCCGCCCACCGAAAAGACGAAGTGTTGGTAAAATGGGGTGACACCGTGCCATTACACCGGCCGGACGCAAATAAATCCCGCCCCAAAACGAAGCGCGGCGCGGGACCCGGGTGCCCGATGATCGGGCCTGACAGCAAGCAGGTTTCCGGGCAGTGCCCGGGACGTGCCGCGGCGGCCGAGCGTGCGCAGCCCAGATGATTTGTTTGTTTCCCGGCATCGCCGCGCCTCGTCGCGGCCATCGCCCAACGATTCTCCCGCCGCGATGCGGGCCGGCGACACCGAACCCGGCCCGCGGCCAAAGGCGCCCGGCGTTGGTTGGCATCGCGATGCCCCTTGCATTCGGCCGATATCTGCGCGATATGTCGGTTGCCTTCCGTGAATGCGTGATTGGCGTCTTGTCCGGCCTGGACGACGCCCTCCCGGAAATCTCAGTGTAACGCGTTCGCCCCATTGTCGCGCGGGCAGGCGAACATCAAGGCGCTCGCCATTGGCCGCAGGGATGCACCCGCGGCGGCTGGCGCTGGAGCTTCAATCTTCGTGTCATCCATTGGCTTTTCGACGCTCGGCCTCGCCGAGCCTTTGTTGCGTGCTCTCACTAAGGAGCGCTTCCTCCAACCGACACCGATCCAGGCAGCCGCCATTCCACATTTGCTGGCTGGCCGGGATCTGCTGGGCGTCGCCCAGACCGGCACCGGCAAGACCGCCGCGTTCGCGCTGCCGATGCTGCAGCATCTCGCCGCCAACCCGGTCGTCCCGCACCGCTTCGCCACGCGTGCCCTGATCCTGGCACCCACCCGCGAACTGGCATTGCAGATCGAGGACAGCCTGAATCGCCTTGGCAACGAGCAGCGCCGGCGCATCGTGGCGATCCTCGGCGGCATGAGCCGGTCGGGGCAGGTGCAGCGGATGCGCGGCGGCGCCGACATCGTGGTCGGCACCCCCGGCCGCATTTGCGACCTGCTGGCCACCGGCGAGTTGCGGCTGAACGAGGTCACCCATTTCGTCCTCGACGAGGCGGACCGCATGCTCGATCTCGGCTTCATTCGCGACATCCGCCGGATCGTCGCGGCGCTGCCGGTGCAGCGGCAGTCGTCGCTGTTCTCCGCCACGATGCCGGCGGAGGTCGGCAAGCTGGCCGAAACGCTGCTGCGCAACCCGGTGCGGGTTGACGTGGCGATCAGCGCGCCGGCCCGGCTGCCGATCGAGCAGCACGTGCATTATGTGGATACCACGGGCAAGCGGGCGCTGCTGGGACGACTGCTGGCCGATCCGGCGATGTCGCGCGTCATCGTGTTCACGCGGACGAAGCGTTCCGCCGACCGCGTCGCGGAAACCCTCGATACCGGCGGCGTACGGGTCAGCGCGCTGCACGGCAACAAAAGCCAGCCGGCGCGGATCAAGGCGCTGGAACAGTTCCGCAGCGGGCGCGCGCGGGTGCTGGTGGCCACCGACATCGCCGCGCGGGGCATCGACGTGACCGGCATTTCGCATGTCATCAACTTCGATCTGCCGGCCCAGCCGGAAGACTACGTGCACCGCATCGGCCGCACCGCGCGGGCCGGGGCGAGCGGCATCGCCATCTCGTTCTGCGATGCCGCGGAGCATGGCACGTTGCGCGCGATCGAGCGCATGACCGGCACGGTGATCAATATCGCCGGCGGATCGCCGCCGACGCGGCAACCGCCCAGCGGCCATGGACAGCCGGGACGCGGCCAGGCGGGACGCGACCAGACTTCGCCGGCAGGCGCGAACCACCGGCGGCGCCGGCAGCGTGGCTCGGCCGGACTGCGCCCGGCGGCGTGATCATGTGGCCCCGCACGGCCCCATGGCGACGTGACTCCCACGCGGCGACGCCCCCTCGGTCGTCGCCGCGTGCTATCGACGCGGTGACAGGATAGGGCTCCTGGAGAGGATGGGCGTCATGACCACGGGTACGCAGGACGACTCGGACGACGTCGCCTATCCCTCCGGCATCGCGTTTCTGCTCATCCATCTTGCCTGCTTCGCGGCATTCTGGACCGGGGTGACCCCGATCGCGCTGCTGCTGGCGGTGGTGTTCTACATCGTGCGCATCTTCGCGATCGGTGCCGGCTACCATCGCTACTTCGCGCATCGGGCCTTCCGCACCGGCCGCGTTTTCCAGTTCTGCCTGGCCTTCCTGGCGCAGACCTCGGCTCAGCGCGGCGCGCTCTGGTGGGCTGCCCACCACCGCCGGCACCACAAATACTCCGACACCGAGTTGGATGTGCATTCGCCGGTGCTGCGCGGCTTTCTCTATTCCCATGTCGGCTGGATCTTCGTGCCGCGCAACAGCGCGACCGACTTTGCCGCGGTTCGCGACCTGGCCCGCTACAAGGACCTGGTGTGGCTTGATCGCCATCCGTACCTGCCCGCTGCATTGCTCGCGGTGGCGAGCTGGATGATCGCTGGCTGGCCGGGTCTGGTTGTCGGATTCTGCTGGAGCACGGTCGCGCTGTGGCACGCGACGTTCTGCATCAACTCGCTCGCCCATGTGGCCGGCCGCCGCCGCTACGTCACGGGCGACGAGTCCAGGAACAACTGGTTGCTGGCGTTGCTGACCATGGGCGAGGGCTGGCACAACAATCACCACGCCTATCAGGTATCCGTACGGCAGGGTTTCCGCTGGTGGGAGTACGATCCGACCTACTATGCGCTGCGGGCGTTGTCCTGGATCGGGCTGGTGTGGGACCTGCATGTGCCGCCGAAAGCGATGGTGCGCGGCGAACAGCGACTGGGGCAGTTGGTGATCGACAAGGTTGCCGGCCAGCTTGCCTTGTCGTTCCCGGTCAATCTGATCGCCAGCCAGGTGCTCGACGCGCTGGCACATGCGCCGGGCTGGATCGAGATGAAGGCGCGGCTGCTGTCGGCGCGCATGCAGGCCGAGGCGTTCTGGAGCGAGATCGACATGCCGCCTGTGCCGACGCTGGAGGAGGTCCGCCGCTATGCACGGGCTCGGCTTGCGCAGACGCCGTCGCTCGAGGACATCGCGGTGTCCGCGCGCCGGCGCTTGCTGGACCTGGTGCATTCTCGGCTGGTCGAGGCGGCGCGACGCCCTTCGGCCGGATAAGGGTCGTGCGGTGGCGAAAGCCCGGACGCTCGGTTGCCGTCAGCTCCCGCTCCGTCTCCAACTGGCTTGCGTCCGGAAGGGATCGGCGGCATCCCATAGCCGCCTGTCCTGTGCGATCCAGCCCTGTGCCTCGGACTCGGTCGCGAAGCCAATGGCGGTTTGCGGCAGCACGCCGATGCGGACGACTTCGACGGCGAAGCTGTCGTCCTCGCGATGCAGGATCCGGTAGGTTGTTTCCACCATTGCTCAATATGGCACGCCAGGAGCTGCCATGCACGCTATACCAGCGGCCCCCGGCGGCGACGGGCGGCAATGCCGGCGCCGCCGCCTGGTCGGCGGCGTGGGTCGCCGAACCGCAACCGGGCGACGCACCTGTGACAGGGTGGCAAATCCGGAGCTACCAATTTGCCGGCATTGTGGGTATCCTGCTGCCCGGCTTCGGCCATGATCAACCATAGAGGATAGCGGTACCTTGCGTTCCCCCAAAAACAGCCACCGGCAATATCAGCCACGCCGGCGCGGCTTCGATGACGACAATTTCTACGGCAACACCCCGGCCCCGGTGCCGCTGCCGTCCTTCGCGTCCGCTTCGTCCGCGCCCGAGGTTCAGGCGACGGTGAAATGGTTCAACGCCGAAAAGGGCTTCGGCTTTGCCGCGCTGGCGGACGGCTCGGGCGACGTGTTCCTGCACGTGAACACGCTTCAGGCCGCCGGGCACCAGACGGTCAATCCAGGAGCGACGCTGCGGGTTCGCGTCGGCGCCGGACAAAAGGGCCGACAGGTCGAGCAAGTCGTCTCGGTTGACGACAGCACGGCGGAGCCGTCCGAGCAACGCCGGCCCCAATTCACGGGCGGAGGGCGTCCGCCGGCGGGGCCGCGCCGTCCGGTTGACCTCAGTTCGGCGGTGGAGATGACCGGCACGGTGAAATGGTACGATGCGGCCAAGGGGTTCGGCTTCATCACCCCGCAGGATGGCGGGCGGGATGTGTTCGTCCATGCGACGGCCCTGGAGCGCGCCGGATTGGGGCCGTTGCAGGAGCGCCAGTCGGTGCGAATGGGCGTCGTGCAGGGCACCAAGGGGCCCGAAGTCGGCACCATTAGCGTCGATTAGTTCACCTCTCCCGCGCGAGCGGGAGAGGTGTCGCCGTCACAGTGCCAGCACGGCGTCTTCCCAGGCGCCGCGCACGAAGCTGACGACCTTGAGTTTTCCGTCGTCGGCCCACAGGATGCGGAGCACCCGCATGCCGTGCCACACGTCCAGACCGTACGGCAGGTCCGGCTGGGTGTGCTGCCGCTCGATTGCGTGCCGATAGCCCGGCGAGGCGGCCTCGCCGGCAGTCAGTTCACTGAACGGCGTCCAGTGGCGAAAGGTCCATGCGGGCATCCGCAACTCGACCACCCGTACCGTGTCGCGCTGGATCTCGAGCGCGCCATGCTCGCGCAGCAGCGGCAGTATGTGGTCACGGATCGCCAGCGCGCGATCGTCGCTCGACGACACCAGATGGAGGGTCACGCGTGCCCGGCCGGGGCGGCGGTGCGCCGCGCCGGGGTCCTGCCGCGGGTGCTCAGTGGGATTTGCGCGTGAGTACCAGGTCGTCCGCGTTGAGACAAAAGACCACCTCGCTGCCGCGGACCGTGCCGCACACGTCGGCGTAGATATAGGTGACCGCGTGGTGTGTCACCTCGAACGTGAACAGCCGTCCCGCGGGATGTCCGTAATCGTTGCAGAACTCCTCGAAATCATAAGTTATCAGCCCGTCGTCTTTGGTGTCTGCTTGCATGAATGCTCCACGTTGCTGGCCGGAGGCCGGTTCGGGCGCGATGTCGGCGGCCGTGCCGGCTGGGTGCCCGGACCCGAATGTCCGCGCTAGCTGGACCGCGTTGCGTCCGCGTCAGCCGCCCTGGAGACGATCGCGGTGGCGCGCTGCACCGTTATGTCCTTCAAGATATGCACGCCACCCGCGGCAGTGGCCAATTTGACCGCACCCTGTTCGTCGTAGATCGCCACGACATGCGCTGGCTGCACCGCGACCAGGCCGCCTCCGGCGACTTCGAAGGTGACCCAGCTCATCAGGCGCCGCGCTCGATGATGGAAGAAATGTAATCCGCATCCGTCATGCCGTCGTATGACATACGGAACGGCTTTCCCGCGGCGGTGGCCGGTTTGCCGGCATCGGGCGCTACGGGCTTCAGCCGCTTCGCGCGGGTGGCCGGCCGCTGTGCGGCAGACTGCGGCGGTACCGGCACGCTGGCGTCGGCGACTTCGCGCGTGTGCGTTGCGGACCGCGCCGCCGACCACGACGCGACATCCTTGCGCAGCCGGTCTTTCATCGCGTCTGCCTGTTTGCCGGATTCGCCGTCCGGATCGGTCTCGTCGTTGGCGGGCGCCATGCTCATCGGTGGATTCCTTCTGGTTGCTGGCTCGCGTAGCGGAAGTGGGTGCGGCGACGCCGCTGCCCTGGCAAAAATGCCCCGGGAGCGTTGCCGGGCCTAGTGCATCAGCATCGAGACGGCATAAGCGGCTGCCAGCGCAAGGCCGGCCAGCAGCACGGCGATCCGGGGGACCGGCCAGCCGCCGATCGCACGTTCCCTGCCCTTTGCCGGCCGTGTCGGCAACAGGCCGGTCAGCCGGGCGGCGATCGCGATCGCCTCGGGAAGGTTCCACAGGCTCTTTGGCATGGCGGCAATGGTTCGGGCCAGGCTATCGGTGGCTTCGGCCTTCGGCAGGTCCGCCAGGCGGCCCGCCTCTCGCCACGGATCGGCGCCCTGACGCGCAAGCACGGACACCACGCTCAGGGTCATGCCGCTTGCTTCGGTACCGACGTCGGCGAACAGAAACTGGTTCAGATCCGACCGCTGCAACGCGGTCACATCGGGCGATGCCACCAGATTTTCCTTAATTTGTACAGGAGATTCCTCGACTATCTGGGCATGGTCCGACGACAATGCAAGCCGCGCCGGTCTGGCGACCGAGCGGCGCCGGCGCAAACGACGACGGCCCGAATGACGATGGCAGCGACCGGGCGCGTTACATCCTTGTCCGGAACCACCGAGTGACGATGACGATTTCGTGCAATGCTCCGGCGGCGGCGCCAGTCGCATAACCGCAGCCTGCCCATGTCATCGGGCACGATGCCACGCCATATGCGAGGCATGCCGCAGACAGCCGACGATGTTTTTGTCCCGCGGGACCACAGCCATGGCGTCGCACCCGGCCCGCGCGCGGCGTCGGTTGGTGCCGGGCCGGGCGTCGTGACGGAATCTGACGCGCGCGCTGGTCGCGCGGCACACCGCGCATTGATGGCGCGCCGAGATCGCTGCGCGGCGTCATGCGTTTTCGAATGCCGCCGGCAAACGGCCGGCCTTAAAGATGATCGTGGGTTCTTCGTCATAATCGCCCAACTCGGCATCGCCTGAGGTGGAGAACGCGACGACACCAGCTTTTGCCGGTGCCAGGTTCTCCGCGCTTCTGCGCGCGGATTCCAGGGATTTGCACCGGATCGGCGGGTCGGCATCCAAACGGGTCCCCCTGCCCGATCTGAATGCCTGGACGAGATAGATGGTCTCGCGCGCCATGCGGATTCATTCCTTTTCGATATTCATGCGAGTCCGCGGTTGCGGCGTGGCAATCCGATACGGCGTGGCACGGGGCGTGCAACGTGGCACGGGGCGTGCAACGTGGCACGGGGCGCGCAAGGAGCAGTGTGCAATGAGCAGGACGTGTCATCGGAAGGGCGGCCCCGCCCGAGGCGACCTCATACCAAGGTGCATCCCATGCAAATCCGCGTCGGCTATGAACTGATCTATGACTGCCCGCAACCGACCCCGATGCTGCTGATGCTGAACATCCATCATTCGCGCGTCGCCGACATTGTCGTTCCCGACCACTTGATGACAGACCCCGCGGTGCCGGTCCACGCTTATCGCGATGCGTTCGGCAACTGGTGCAGCCGGATCGTGGCACCGCAAGGCAGGATCCGCATATCAAGCACCGGCGTCGTCAACGATTCTGGCCTGCCGGACCCCGTCGCCGCGGCAGCCCACCAGCATCCGGTACAAGACCTGCCCGACGACGCCCTGGTTTTTCTGCTCGGCAGCCGCTATTGCGAGACCGATCACCTGTCGGAAGTCGCGTGGCGGATGTTCGGCCAGTCGCCGACCGGCTGGGCGCGGGTGCAGGCGATCTGCGATTTCGTGCACCACCACATCACGTTCGACTACATGGTTGCGCGCCCCACCAGGACGGCGTGGGAGGCGTTCAACGAACGCCAGGGCGTCTGCCGCGATTTCGCCCAGCTGGCGGTGGCGCTCTGCCGGTGCATGAACATCCCGGCGCGCTATTGCACCGGCTATCTCGGCGATATCGGCATGCCGCCGCCCTATGGACCGATGGACTTCGCCGGCTGGTTCGAGGCCTATCTGGGCGGCGCCTGGCATACCTTCGATCCGCGCAACAACATGCCGCGGATCGGCCGCATCCTGATGGCGCGCGGGCGCGACGCGGTCGATGTGCCGATCAGCAACACGTTCGGCCTCAACACGCTGGCCAGCTTCAAGGTTTTCACCGACGAGGTCGCCCCATAAGGGATCGCCCCGGTATCATCGCTCCGACCGCGGCGATGTCGCCTGCGTCGGTCAACTCCCGACAAGGCCCAAGGCGCGGGGGGCCGGAGCAACGCGGGCGACGTTTGGCCTTTGGCCGTGGGGGCAATTTTTTGGACTTGCTCCGGACGAAAGCAAGCAATTTCAGCCACAGATGCACGCGGATGCACCGCGCTGCTGCAATGAACGTGCACAACCACTCCGCAGGAGAACGCGCAGACCAATCATGTCGCCTGGTCCATCTGCGTGCATCTGGGACGGATAACTCTGTTTTCCGCTCTGTTGCTCAGATTGCAACTGCTGGCAACAGAGTTGCGACACGAGCACAAGAGTCCAAGCCGGCGGAGCCGGAACCAAAAAGGCAACGTCTTTCCCTTGACCGTGCGCGCAAATTCGGATGACCCGCCGATTCACATCCGCCCGATTGTTCCCGCATCAGCGCGTGAAAGGGATCAGAACCGCGTGGGTTCAAGCCATTGCGGCCCGCCGGCCGGCACGCCACGGTTTCTCGATCACAAGGGAATTCCGCGCGGCAAGCGTCAAGGGTCAGGCGATACGGGACTAACCTTGCTCTCCCGCGCGCGTCACAGGCGCGGTTTTTTTCACCGCGGCCTCCGCGGTCACTTCGGCGGAGATGCGTGCCAGCACGCTTTCGAGTCCCGGGCCGGACGTCGTATTCATCTTCTGGGCCGCGCGACGCAACGCCTCGCGACGCAGCAGGCGCGCCGTCATCGCGTCGAACTCCGGATCGGGTTGGTCCTGGTCCATCATCGGCGCCTCCTGCGGAAGCGTGCCGCGCCCTCTCGGCGAGAAGCCGCGGCACGCTCCGCCGTGCAAGCCTGTAGCGTGGCCTGGCTCAGTAGCCGTGGTCACCCATGGCGCCGGACGACGATCCGTCGCCGGGCGACGCCTTCTCCTGCCGCTCCGCCACCATCGCCTCGGTGGTGAGCATCAGCGCACCCACCGACGCGGCGTGCTGCAGTGCCGACCGCACGACCTTGGTCGGGTCGATGATGCCGGCCTTCACCATGTCCTTGAACTCGCCGGTCTGCGCGTCGAATCCCCAGTTGTACTCGTCCCGGTCGAGGATCTTGCCCGAGATGACGGCGCCGTCCTCGCCGGCATTCTCGGCGATCTGGCGCAGCGGCGTCAGCACCGCCTTGCGGACGATCTCGATGCCGACGCGCTGGTCGTCGTTATCGGCCTTCAGCTTGGCCAGGATGACCGAGGCGCGCGCGAGCGCGACGCCGCCGCCCGGCACGATGCCTTCTTCGACCGCCGCGCGGGTGGCGTGCAGGCCGTCATCGACGCGGTCCTTGCGCTCCTTCACCTCGACCTCGCTGGAACCTCCGACGCGGATGATCGCGACGCCGCCGGCCAGTTTCGCCAGCCGCTCCTGCAGCTTCTCGCGGTCGTAATCGGACGTGGTCTCCTCGATCTGCGCGCGCAGCTGCTTGCAGCGCCCGACGATGTCGGATTTTTTGCCGGAGCCTTCGACAATGGTGGTGTTGTCCTTGTCGATCAGCACCTTCTTCGCCTTGCCGAGCATTTCGAGCGTAACGTTCTCCAGTTTGATGCCAAGTTCCTCGCTGATCACCTGGCCGCCGGTGAGCACCGCGATATCCTCCAGCATTGCCTTGCGGCGATCGCCGAAGCCCGGCGCCTTCACGGCGGCGACCTTCAGCCCGCCGCGCAGCTTGTTCACCACCAGCGTCGCGAGCGCCTCGCCCTCGACATCCTCGGCGATGATCAGCAGCGGCCGACTGGATTGCGCCACCGCCTCCAGCAACGGCAGCAAAGGCTGCAGGCCGGACAGCTTCTTTTCGTGCAGCAGAATGTATGGTTGTTCGAGATCGGCGTTCATCTTCTCGGCGTTGGTGATGAAGTAGGGCGACATGTAGCCGCGGTCGAACTGCATCCCCTCGACGATGTCGAGCTCGGTCTGGATGCCCTTCGCCTCCTCGACGGTAATGACGCCCTCGTTGCCGACCTTCTGCATCGCCTCGGCGATCATCTTGCCGATCTCGGCCTCGCCATTGGCGGAGATGGTGCCGACCTGCGCCGTCTCGGCCTGCGTGGTGATCTTCTTGCTGCGCTTCTTCAGTTCCTCGACCAGCGCGACAACCGCCTTGTCCACGCCACGCTTCAGGTCCATCGGGTTCATGCCGGAGGACACCGCCTTGGCGCCCTCCCGCACGATGGCATGGGCCAGGACGATCGCCGTGGTGGTGCCGTCGCCGGCGATGTCGTTGGTCTTGGACGCGACCTCGCGCACCATCTGCGCGCCCATGTTCTCGAACTTGTCGGAGAGCTCGATCTCCTTGGCGACCGTAACGCCATCCTTGGTGATGCGTGGCGCGCCGTAGCTCTTGTCCAGGATCACGTTGCGGCCCTTGGGGCCAAGCGTGATCCGGACGGCCTCGGCCAGTATATCGACGCCGCGTATCATCCGCTGGCGGGCATCGCCACCGAGCCGAACGTCCTTGGCAGCCATTTGCGTATCCTTCCTGAGATCGATGATGGGGCGGGACAGGCGAGTCTATCCCGTGAGCCGTATCCTGCCGGCGGGACGCAATGCAGGAGTCGCGCAACGCCTCGCCTCACCATTGAGACGAACGCATCGCACGACCGCACACGCGGGAATTTGCCCGTTGTTGTCGCCGTCCATTGGCGTTGGTCAGCCAACGGCGGCCGGCGCAGCATATTTCGCCACTTCGCCGACGCTAGCACTCCTCATATGAGAGTGCCAGCGGTAAAAACCACCCGCAAAGCGAATATGCGGTTGGGTCCGCCGGGCAGCCGGTATTCGCGTCCGGCCCGGTCCGGTAGGATGCAACCGGGACGGCCGAGGGAAACGGGGATGCGCGTTGATTGAAGCTCCAATGGGCGATCCGCGATTCTTCGCGCGCAGCGGCCCGCATGCACTTGCGGCGATTGCCGCCGCGGCGGGCGGCACGGCGCCGCCGCTCAAGCGCATGTTCTCGGGTGTCGCGCCGCTGCAATCGGCCGGGCCGGACCAGGTGACCTTTCTCGACAACCGGCGCTATGCGACGGCGCTGGAGCACACCGCGGCGGGCGCGGTGATCGTGCATCCGGACATGCTGCGGCGGGTTCCGGCGGCAGCCATTCCGATCGTGACGACCGCGGCCTATGAAGGCTGGGCACGGGTCGCCGCGCTGTTCCATCCGGTACCGCCGCCCTGTCCGGGGATTCACCGCTCGGCCGTTGTCGCCGGGTCGGCGCGAGTCGATGCCTCGGCGGAAATCGGCCCCTATGTGGTGATCGAGGCCGGCGCGGAGATCGGTCCCGGCTGCCGGATCGGTCCCTTCGTGGCGATCGGCAAGGGTGTGACGATCGGCCCGGATTGCCGGATCGGCGCGCATGCCAGCCTGAGCCATACGCTGCTGGGCGCGCGAGTCTATATCTACCCGGGCGCCCGGATCGGCCAGGAGGGCTTCAGTTTCGCGGTCACGGAGACCGGGTTCCTGAGCATCCCGCAGCTTGGGCGCGTGGTGGTCGAGGACGACGTGGAGGTTGGCGCCAATACCACGATCGATCGCGGATCGACGCGCGACACGGTCATCGGCGCCGGATCGCGTCTCGATAACCTGGTGCAGATCGGACACAATGTCCGGTTGGGACGCTGCTGCGTCATTGTGGCCCAGGTCGGGATCGCCGGCTCGGCGGTACTGGAGGACTTTGTCCAGGTGGGCGGCCAGGCTGCCATGGCGGGGCATCTGACGATCGGCAAGGGCGCGCAGATCGGCGCGCAGGCGGGGGTTATTTCGGACGTGCCGGCGGGGGCGGCGCTGCTGGGAAGCCCGGCGCAGCCGCGCAAGGAATTCTTCCGCCAGGTGGCGCTGCTGCGGCGCATGGTCCGGCCGCGCAAATGAGCCGGGCAGTGCCCTGGGCGTGTGCCGTTCCGGCCGCCGCCGCGGCAACCGCCGGGCAGGCGAGTCGCGCCGACCTTGCGTGGCGGCGCGGCCCGCCAGCCGGCCCACGGTTTGGCGCGGCACCGGCGCCCGGCGGATTTGTGCGGATTTATGCTGTCACAACGCAGGATATGTGCCATGATGACGCATGACAGACATCTCCTATCGCGTGGTCCCTCGGGGAAAGAGCGGCTTCGACGTCGAGATGGACAAGCCGGACGGCCGCAAGCAGACAGTGCCTGGATTTCGCAGCGAGCATGAGGCCGAAGCCTGGATCGTCCAAGCCAAGCGCATGATACGGGATGCCGGTCCATGGACCCCGTTGGCGCCACGCAAACCCGCCGCGGCGACGACCGGCGAAACGCCGAAACCCGCGTCGGCGGATTCGCCGACCCGTACCGGTCAGTCCCCGAGCGAGCAATCCGCGACCGGGGAGACGGCGGCTCAGGATGCGGGCAACCGGACAGCGAGACCGCGCGTTCGGATTCGTGCGCCGCGCGAACGCTCCGCGGCACAGGGCTGAGCAGTTTCGCGCGAACATCGGCGGGGCGTGATGCATCCTGTCGGAACGGGCCCATATTAGCGCTCTAACGGATCGGGTGGGAAAATTGGCAGCGGCGACAGTGGTCACCAGGAAGATGGTCGATGCCGCGTTCGGCGCAACGGCGGCGCAAACGAAGCCGCAGGATGCCGATCCGTTCCGCAAGGGCGATTTCGTGGTCTATCCGGCGCACGGCGTCGGCAAGGTTGACCGCATCGGCTCTGAAGTGATTGCGGGACACCGGCTGAATCTGATCCAGATCTCGTTTGCCGAGAACCGGATGACGCTGCGCATCCCGGCGGCGCAGGCGCGCGCCTCCGGCCTGCGCAAGCTGGCGACGCCGGAAGCGCTGACCCAGGCGCTGGGCACGCTACACGGTCGCCCTCGCGTCAGCCGGCTGATGTGGGCAAAGCGCGCGCAGGAATATCTGGCGAAGATCAACTCCGGGGATCTGCATGCGCTCGCTGAGGTGGTGCGCGATCTGCAGGCGGCCGGGGACGGTTCCGGGAGCAGCTTCAGCCAGCGCAACCTGTTCGAATTGGCGATCGACCGGCTGGCGGCCGAATTCGCCGCGGTTTCCAGGACCGAGAAGGCCGCGGCGCTCGACCGGATCACCCAGGCGCTGCACCATGCCGGGCGAGCGGCGGTGGAGCAGGCCGACCGGCTGCCGGCCGCGGCCTGCGCCTGAGGCCGGCGATTGCCCGGCCGCGGCGATTATCCCTGGCAAAGATTGCGCCGAGTCCCTATTTAACCGGCACGGCGCTTTTCGGCCTGGGCGGCCTATGCCTTCTTGCGACACTGTCGCATCCGGTGCTCCCCAATGTGAAAAGTATTCCGATCCGCGCGGTGCGGGTCGCCGGGTTGCATGGAGAGAATTGCGATGTCGCAAGGAACGGTCAAGTGGTTCAACGCTCAGAAGGGGTTCGGCTTCATCCAGCCGGATGATGGCTCGAAGGATGTGTTCGTGCACATCTCGGCGGTGGAGCGCGCTGGCCTTGGTGGGTTGAACGAGGGCCAGAAGGTCAGCTTCGACCTGGAGCGTGGCCAGCAGGGCAAAACCTCGGCGACCAACCTGAAGTCGCTCTGAGTTTCGCGGCCGATGCTGCCGGTGGCGGCATCGGCCGCAACGGCGAGTGCGCCGCAGCGGGGGGTGTCATGAGCAATCACAAGTTTGCCGTCGGCCAGGTGGTGGATTTCCTGCCGGGTCCCGCCGACGCCAATGTTCCGCGCGGCAAATATACCATCCAGCGGCTGCTGCCGAGCGAGACGCGGGATCAGCAGTATCGCGTGAAATACGCGCCGGACGGGCATGAGCGCGTCGTGCTCGAGAGCCAGTTGGCGGCGCGGCAAGGAATTCTTGGCTAGGCGCGGCCGGGGGCAGCAATGGCCGGGGGCGGGCGTGGCGTCCTGACGGGCAGAGGAGAACTGGATGATGGCATTCAAGCCGAACTACAATCAGCAGCGTGCCGAACGGAACCGCCAGAAGCAGGCGAAGAAGGATGCCAAGCTGCGCGAGCGCGACGAGGCAGTCACCCGTCGCAAGTCGGAGCAGGAAGCCGCACCGGCGAGCGAGGCGAAGTCGCCGGAAGCGCCGGAAGCCTGACCAATTAGGGTCAGCCAACAGGATCCGCATTATGAAGCGTCGCACCGAAAGCAGCTTCGTGCTGTTCGATGTCACCTATATGGACGGCAGCCGCAGTTCCCATCGAAAGGTCCCGACCTCCACCATGGAGGAGGGCGAGGCAGCGGCCAGGACGGCGATCGAGACCCAGGATCAAAAGGTCGCACTTGCGTCCGGCCGTCCCCAGGGCACCATCAAGTCATTGCAGCGGTCGCGGACATGAGAGCGGAGGCGGCTGTACCCAGTGATATCCCGCAACCATAGGGCCGCCGCCGGTCGCGCCAATCCCGGGCAGCGGCGATGATCGTTGCACGCGACACGTGGCTGCTGTGGGAGCTGCCCTGGTTTGCGCTGACGATCGCCGGCACCCATCTCGCGATATCGTGCAGCCAGACGCTGCTGCACTACTGGCTTGGCCATCGCCGGCTCGGCGGCCAGTTCTTCCGCAACCACATCGATTACCATCACGCCTATTATGCCAGGGGTCACCTTGCGTCCGCCGCCTATCAGGGCAAGGAAGGCAACAACACGCCGTTCTTTCTTGTCCCGACGATTTTGGTCGGCGCGGCGGCGTTTTTCGTCCTGCCGCTGGGCCTGTTCCTCGCCATGGCCGCGACCGCCGCGGCTTCGTTCTACGCGCATGTCTATTTCGACAAGGCGTACCACGTCGAGGGAACGCGGCTGGAACGCTTCGCCTGGTTCAGGCGTAAGCAGCAGCTTCACTTCGTGCACCATCTGCATGCGAACAGCAATTTCGCGGTGATCGACTTCTTCTGGGACCGGCTGTTCGGCACCTACCGAAAGCCTGACCGGGAGATGTGAGCGGCTCGCGGGCCATTGCCGCTTCTCCCCCATCGCATTGCGTGGGCCGACATGAAGGTTGCTTTACCTCCCACAAGGGCACGCTGCCTCGCCTTCAAGGCGAGACGGCAGCGGGAATAATGCCAAAGTCGCCAGGGTAGCAGCGTGTGGCACGATAACCGGCACGACGGCCGGCGCGGCGTGGTCTTTCGACCTCCTGGTGGTACTGCCGCGGATCGAATTCGGCCGGACGGCCGAAAGACTTGGCGCGGCGAGCAACGAAGCATCCAAGTGACTGGTTTTTGGGCGAGTTTGTCGAAGGTTTGCCCGCCCACGCGGCAGAACCGTGCAGTGGCTCGGCCGCGCCTGTCGGCTTGCCGCCTTCCCGCGTCCTGGCACGACCGTTGCAAGTTCACTCTTCGAGCACGGGGGCAGCGCCCAGGCGTTCGGGAACCAAAAGGGAACGGGAAACCAGCTATGGCACCAATCGATACCAGCATGTCGCGTCGTGGGCTTGGCCGGCTCGGCGCTGCGGCCGTTACAGTCGCGGCGCTCGGCGCGGTGAAGGCCGCCACGACGCCGGCGCGCGCCCAGGCCGCCGCACCTGGCGGCGGCACCATCAAGGTGGGCATCTTGCACTCGCTCTCCGGCACCATGGCGATCAGCGAGTCGACGCTGAAGGACGTCATGCTGATGCTGATCGAACAGCAGAACGCCAAGGGCGGGCTGCTGGGCAAGAAGCTGGAAGCGGTGGTGGTGGATCCGGCGTCCAACTGGCCGCTGTTCGCGGAGAAGGCGCGGCAGTTGCTGTCGGTGGACAAGGTGGCCGCGATCTTCGGCTGCTGGACCTCGGTGTCGCGCAAATCCGTGCTGCCGGTGGTCGAGGAGTTGAACGGCATCCTGTTCTACCCGGTGCAGTACGAAGGCCAGGAGTGCAGCCGCAACATCTTCTATACCGGCGCGGCGCCGAACCAGCAGGCGATCCCGGCGGTGGACTACCTGATGAAGGAGGAAGGCGTAAAGCGCTGGGTGCTGGCCGGCACCGACTATGTCTATCCGCGCACCACCAACCAGATCCTGGAATCCTACCTGCACATGAAGGGCTTCAAGCCGCCCGACATCATGATCAACTACACGCCGTTCGGCCAGTCCGACTGGCAGAACATCGTGGCGCAGATCAAGCGGTTCGGCAACGCCGGCAAGAAGACCGCGGTGGTGTCCACGATCAACGGCGACGCCAACGTGCCGTTCTACAAGGAGCTGGGCAACCAGGGGATCAAGGCGACCGACATTCCGGTGATGGCGTTCAGCGTCGGCGAGCAGGAACTGGCGGGCCTGGATGCCAGGCCGCTGGTGGGACACCTTGCCGCGTGGAACTATTTCGAGAGCGTCGATACGCCGGAGAACAAGGCGTTCATCGACGCCTGGCACAAGTTCACCGGGAAGGCGAACCGCGTCACCAACGACCCGATGGAGGCGCACTATATCGGCTTCAACATGTGGGTGAAGGGCGTGGAGAAGGCGGGCACCACGGAGCCCAATGCGGTGATCGACGCACTGATCGGCGTGGCCGCGCCCAACCTGTCGGGCGACTATGCGGCGCTGATGCCGAACCACCACATCACCAAGCCGGTGCTGATCGGCGAGATCCAGGGCAACGGGCAGTTCAACACCGTGTCGCGCACCCCGGGTCTTTTGGTGGCCCAGGAGTGGTCGCCGTATATCGCCGCGACCAAGCACCTGATTGGCGATTGGCGCCCGCCGATGAGCTGTGGTGCGTTCAACGTGGCAACCGGCAAGTGCACCGGCGGCGGCAAGAAGGCCTGACGGCCTGACTGCCGCGTCGGGGGCGGCCGCTTCCTCCCCGGCCGCCCCCGTTCAATTTCAGCGAGGCGCAGCGATGCGACGCATTCTTGCACTGTTGTTCATCGCGCTCCTGGCGCTGGCGCCGGCCCTGGCGCGTGCCGCGGACGGGCAGGCGCTGGCGTTGCTGGCCTCGGGAAACTACGATTCGATGCGCGAGGGCGTCCGCCAGCTCGCCGCGTCCGGCGATCCGCGTGCCGCCGCCATCATCGAAGCGCTGCAGGACAACACGCTCTATGTGAGCGCCGGCAAGGCGTTGTTCATCGTGGGCGCGAACGGCAGCGTCAGCAACGCCGCCACCGGTGCGCCGGCGCCCGGCGTGACGGCCGGCGCGCTGAAGCAGGTGATGGTGGACAATCCAGTGCGCAGCGCGATCGATGCCGCACTGGGGCAATTGCAGTTGTTCTCGCCCGATGCCGCGACGCGGCTGCTTGCGGCCGAGGCGGTCTTCCAGTCGCACGACATTGCCGCGCTGCCGAGCCTGGCGAAGGCGCTGGCGAAGGAAACCAACCCGGCGGTGAAAACGCGGATGCAACAGGCGCAGGCCGCGGCGCTGCTGTTCTCCGCCAACGTTCCGGAAAAGGACCGGCTTGCCGCGGTGGCCACGCTGCGCGCACGCGGCGATCTTGACGCGCGCTCCCTGCTGGACGGGCTGACCGACCAGCCGCCGGCGGTCGCCGCCGCGGCGCATGCCGCCGTGGCCACGATCGATCGCATGCTGCAGCTCTGGGGCATCCTGCAGAGCGTGTATTACGGCATCAGCCTCGGGTCCGTGTTGCTGCTGGCCGCAGCGGGGCTGGCGATCACCTTCGGCGTCATGGGCGTGATCAACATGGCGCACGGCGAGATGGTGATGCTGGGCGCCTACACGACGTATGTCGTGCAGCAGACGATGCACCAGGTCGCGCCGTCGTGGTACCAGGCCAACCTGCTGTTCGCGGTGCCGCTGGCGTTCCTGGTGTCCGGCAGCGTCGGCATCGCCATCGAACGCAGCCTGATCCGCTGGCTGTATGGCCGCCCGTTGGAAACGCTGCTGGCGACCTGGGGCCTGTCGCTGGTGCTGCAGCAGGCGGTGCGCTCGATCTTCGGGGCGCAGAACAAGGACGTCGATACGCCGTTCTGGATGAGCGGCGACATGCATCTCGGCGGACTGACGATCACGTTAAACCGCCTCTACATCATCGGGTTCGCCGTGCTGGTGCTGGCCGCGCTGATGGCGGCGCTGCGCTTCACGCCGCTGGGGCTGCGCATGCGCGCGGTGACGCAGAACCGGCTGATGGCGGCGGCGATGGGCATCCGCACGCCGTGGATCGACGCGCTGACGTTCGGCCTGGGTTCCGGCGTGGCGGGGATCGCCGGCGTGGCGCTGAGCCAGATCGACAACGTCTCTCCCAATTTGGGGCAGAATTACATCATCGACAGCTTCCTGGTGGTGGTGTTCGGCGGTGTCGGCAATCTGTGGGGCACCACGGTGGGCGCGCTGACCTTGGGCATCGTGAACAAGTTCCTCGAACCGGTGGCGGGCGCCGTGCTTGGGAAAATCGTCGTGTTGGTGATGGTGATCTTGTTCATTCAGCGGCGTCCGCGCGGTATGTTCCCGCTGAAGGGAAGGGCGGCCGAGGCATGAAACTCGATCGCACCGCATGGACCACCCTGGCGCTGGTGCTTGGCGGCGCGGTCTTGCTCGCCGGATTGAACCTGGGCACCGCGCCGACGTCGGGCGCGCACGTTCCGGTCTATGTCATCGGCCTGGCCGGGAAGTATCTGTGCTACGCCATGCTGGCACTGGCCGTCGATCTGATCTGGGGCTTTGCCGGCATCCTGTCGCTGGGGCAGGCCGCGTTCTTCGCCCTCGGCGGCTATGCGATGGGCATGTACCTGATGCGGCAGATCGGCGCGCGCGGCGTGTACGGCAATCCGGTGCTGCCGGACTTCATGGTGTTCCTGGGCTGGAATCACCTTCCCTGGTACTGGTACGGCTTCGACTGGTTCGGCTTCGCCATGCTGATGGTCGTGCTGGTGCCGGGCGTGCTGGCCCTGGTGTTCGGCTACCTGGCGTTCCGCTCGCGCGTCACCGGCGTGTATCTTTCGATCATGACCCAGGCGCTGACCTACGCGCTGCTGCTGGCCTTCTTCCGCAACGACATGGGGTTCGGCGGCAATAACGGCCTGACCGACTTCAAGGACATCCTGGGCTTTCCGGTGCAGGCGGAAACCACGCGCTGCGGCCTGATGCTGCTGTCCGCGCTATTTGTCTGCGCCCAATATCTGCTCGCCCGCTTCGTCGTCACGTCGCGCTTCGGCAAGGTGCTGATCGCGGTGCGCGACACCGAATCGCGCACGCGGTTCCTCGGCTACCGGCCGGAATCGTACAAGCTGGCGGTGTTCGTGCTGTCGGCGATGATGGCCGGCATCGGCGGCGCGCTGTACGTGCCGCAGATCGGCATCATCAACCCGAGCGAGTTCGCGCCGAGCAATTCGATCGAGGCGGTGATCTGGGTCGCGATCGGCGGGCGCGGCACGCTGGCCGGGGCGATCCTGGGGGCGGTGCTGGTCAATCTCGGCAAGACCTGGCTCACCAGCGCACTGCCGGAGATCTGGCTGTTCGCGCTCGGCGCGCTATTCATCTTCGTCACGCTATTCCTGCCGCGCGGACTGATGGGCGTGTTCGCCCCGCGCGTGCGGGTGGTGCCCGAAGCACCCGAAGCCGAACTGCCCGCCGGCGCGGCCCGCGAGGTCACCGGATGACCGAAACATCCAGCACGATTCTGTACCTCGACGACGTCACCGTGAGCTTCGACGGGTTCCGTGCGCTGAATGCGCTGTCACTGGTGCTGGAACCGGGGGAAATGCGTGCGGTGATCGGCCCGAACGGCGCCGGCAAGACGACGATGATGGACGTGATCACCGGCAAGACTCGCCCGGATACCGGGAAAGTGGTGTTCGGTCTCGACACCGACCTGACGCGGCTCGATGAGCCGGCGATCGCCGCGCTGGGCATTGGCCGGAAATTCCAGAAGCCCACCGTGTTCGAGCCGCACACCGTGTGGGACAACCTGCTGCTGGCGCTGGCCGGCAACCGCACGCCGCGCTTCACGCTGTGGGCGCGCGAAACGCCGGCCGAACGCAACCGCATCGATGCCATCCTGACCACCATCCGCCTGACCGAGCATCGGCATCGCCGCGCCGCCGACCTGTCGCATGGCCAGAAGCAGTGGCTGGAAATCGGCATGCTGCTGGCGCAGGAACCGCAATTGCTGCTGGTCGATGAGCCGGTGGCCGGCATGACCGATGCGGAGACCGCGCAGACGGCGGAGCTCCTCCGGGAAATCAACCGCACGCGCAGCGTGGTGGTGGTGGAACATGACATGGCCTTCGTCCGCGCCCTGGACGTGAAGGTGACCGTGCTGCACGAGGGGTCCGTGCTGTCGGAGGGCTCGATCGACCATGTCAGCGCCGATCCGCGGGTGATCGAAGTGTATCTCGGGCGATGAAACTTGAAGTCGAACGCGTCGATCTGCATTACGGCGCGGCCATTGCGCTGCGCCAGGTGTCGCTTACCGTGGAAACCGGGGCGGTCACCTGCCTGCTGGGGCGCAACGGCGTCGGCAAGACGTCGCTGTTGCGCGCGGTGGTCGGCGCGCATCCGATCAGCGCCGGCGCGATTCGCTGGAACGGCGAGGACATCACGCCGCTGCCCACCTATGAACGCGCCCGCCGCGGCATCGCCTGGGTGCCGCAGGGCCGCGACATCTTTCCGCTGCTGACCGTGCGGGAAAACCTGGAGACCGGCTTTGCGGTTCTGCCGCGCGGCGAGCGCCGTGTCCCGCCGCACATATTCGAACTGTTCCCGGTGCTGCGGACGATGCTGCGGCGCCGGGGCGGCGATCTGTCGGGCGGCCAGCAGCAGCAGCTCGCCATCGCGCGCGCCCTGGTGACGCGGCCAAAGCTGCTGGTGCTGGACGAGCCGACCGAGGGTATCCAGCCCAGCATCATCAAGGACATCGGCCGCGTGATCGCGCTGTTGCGTTCGCAAGGCGAAATGGCCATCCTGCTGGTCGAGCAATACTACGATTTCGCGCGCGAGCTGGCCCAGACGATCGCGGTGATGGACCGCGGCGACATCGTGCTGTCCGGCCCGCGGGAGGAGCTCGACGAAGCGGATGTTCGACGTCGCCTCTCGGTCTGATTCTTTTGCCCCCCTGCAACGTGCCGCCGGCGAGCTGCATGTGGTGTTCAAGCGACGTGGTGCGCAAACGGTGCTGGACGATCTGCGGCAGGTCGGGTGTTTGAAGGCGCGATTCCCGCGTGTTGGGCCGGAGGAGTGGACCTCCGCGGTGATGCTGAACATTTCGGGCGGCGTCGCCGGCGGCGACCGGCTGGACGCGGCGTTCGAATTGCGCGAGGGCGCGCGCGCCACGGTCACGGCGCAGGCGGCGGAACGATTCTATCGCGCGCTGCCCGGCAGCGACGCCGCATTGGTGCGCAACCGGTTGCATGTGGCGGCGGGCGCGTACCTCGAATGGCTGCCGCAGGAGACGCTGCTGTTCGACCGTTGCGCGCTGGATCGTCGGCTGGACGTCGATCTTGCGGACGACGCCTGGTTCCTTGGCGTGGAGTCGCTGGTATTCGGCCGCGCGGCGATGGGCGAACGGGTGGAGCACGCCTGGCTGCGCGACAGCATCCGCGTGCGCCGCGGCGGCCATTGGCTGCTGCACGACGCGGTGCGGCTGGATGGCGCGGTCGATGCCGCGTTGCAACGCGCACCGATCGCCGGCGGCGCTCGCGCCGTGGCGACGCTGGTGCACGTCGCGCCGGATGCCGAAGCGGCAGTGGATCGTGTGCGCGTGGCGCTGGCCGATACGACGGGCGAAGCCGGGGTCAGCGCCTGGAATGGCATGCTGGTAGCGCGTATCCTGATCGCCGACGCCGCCGCGTTGCGCCGCGCGGTGATGACCACGCTGACGGTGCTGCGCGCGCCGCGTGCGTTGCCGCGTGTCTGGCTGTGCTGAGAGGAAGCGGATGGAGAGGCCCAACAACCGGCTGTCATTGCGAGGAGCGCGGCGACGAAGCAATCTCCCGCGGAAGATTGCTTCGTCGCTGCGCTCCTCGCAATGACCGGAGAGAGGTCAACTGAATGAACCTGACCCCGCGCGAAAAGGACAAACTGCTCATCAGCATGGCCGCCGCGGTGGCGCGCCGCCGGCTGGAACGCGGCGTGAAGCTGAACCACCCCGAAGCGGTGGCGCTGATCACCGACTTCGTCGTGGAAGGCGCGCGCGACGGCCGCAGCGTGGCGGATCTGATGCAAGCCGGCGGGAAGGTGCTGACCCGCACGCAGGTGATGGAAGGTGTCGCCGAGATGATCCACGACGTGCAGGTGGAGGCAACGTTCCCGGACGGCACCAAGCTGGTGACCGTGCACGAACCGATCAGGTAGACTTCCTCTCCCGCCGCACGGGAGAGGGCAGGGTGAGGGTGCCGCATGATCCCCGGAGAAATCTTCCCGCAAGCCGGCGATATCGAACTCAATGCCGGCCTGCTGCGCACCATACTGACCGTCGCCAACACCGGCGACCGGCCGATTCAGGTCGGCAGCCACTACCATTTCGCCGAAACCAACCCTGCTTTGTCGTTCGACCGCGCCGTGGCGCGCGGCCAGCGGCTGGACATCGCCGCCGGCACCGCGGTGCGCTTCGAGCCTGGCCAGACGCGCGAGGTCACGCTGGTGCCGTATCGCGGCCGTCGCGTCGTGCAAGGATTCCGCGGCGCCGTCATGGGAGATCTCGACTGATGGCCCGCATCACCCGCCGCGCCTATGCCGACATGTTCGGACCCACCACCGGCGACCGCGTGCGACTGGCCGACACCGATCTTATTGCCGAAGTGGAACGCGACCTGACGACCTACGGCGAGGAGGTGAAATTCGGCGGGGGGAAAGTGATCCGCGACGGCATGGGCCAGTCGCAGGCATCGCAGGCGCAGGGTGCGGTGGACACGGTCATTACCAACGCGCTGATCATCGACCATTGGGGCATCGTGAAGGCCGATGTCGCCATCGCCAATGGCCGCATCGCGCGCATCGGCAAGGCTGGCAATCCGGACGTGCAGCCCAACGTCGATATCGTCGTCGGTCCGGGCACCGAGATCATTGCGGGGGAGGGAAAGATCCTCACCGCCGGTGGCATCGACAGCCATATTCATTTCATCTGTCCGCAACAGGTGGAAGAAGCGATTGCCGCGGGCATGACGACGCTGGTCGGCGGCGGCACCGGTCCTGCGACGGGCACCGCCGCCACCACCTGCACGCCCGGCCCGTGGCACATCGCGCGCATGCTGCAAGCGGCCGAGGGTCTGCCGGTGAACCTGGCGTTTGCCGGCAAGGGCAATGCCTCGCGCCCCGCGGCGTTGGAGGAGATGATCCGCGCCGGCGCCGCCTGCCTGAAGCTGCACGAGGACTGGGGCACCACCCCGGCGGCGATCGACTGCGCATTGTCGGTCGCCGATCGTTACGATGTGCAGGTAATGATCCACACCGACACGCTGAACGAATCCGGTTTCGTCGAAGACACCATCGCCGCCTTCCAGGGCCGCACCATCCACGCCTATCACACCGAAGGCGCCGGCGGCGGCCACGCCCCCGACATCATCAAGGTGGCCGGCCTGCCCAACGTGCTGCCGAGCTCCACCAATCCGACCCGCCCGTACACGGCGAATACGCTCGACGAGCATCTCGACATGCTGATGGTCTGCCATCATTTGGACAGCGCCATCCCGGAGGACGTGGCGTTCGCCGAAAGCCGCATCCGCAAGGAGACGATCGCCGCCGAGGACATCCTGCACGACCTTGGGGCGCTCTCGATGATCTCATCCGACAGCCAGGCGATGGGCCGGGTCGGCGAAGTCATCATCCGCACCTGGCAGACCGCGCACAAGATGAAGACGCAGCGCGGTGCCTTGCCGGGCGACGGCGGCGGTAACGACAACGCGCGGATCAAGCGCTATATCGCCAAATACACCATCAACCCGGCGATCGCGCAGGGCATGGCGCATGAAATCGGCTCGGTCGAGGTGGGCAAGCTTGCAGACTTGGTCTTGTGGTCTCCGGCTTTCTTCGGCGTGAAGCCCGACATGGTGATCAAGGGCGGGTCGATCGCCTGCGCGCCGATGGGCGATCCCAACGCCTCGATCCCCACGCCGCAACCGGTGCACTACCGGCCGATGTTCGGCGCCATCGGCCGCGCGCTGGTGGAGAGCAGTGTGACTTTCGTTTCTGCGGCGGCACTGGACGCCGGCGTCGCCCACGCGTCCAGACTGCAACGCCGGCTGGTGCCGGTGTCGAACACGCGCGGCGGCATCGGCAAGCGGTCGATGATCCACAACGACGCGACGCCGGTGATCGAGGTGGACCCGGAAACCTATGAAGTGCGCGCCGACGGCGTGCTGCTGACTTGCGAACCCGCCACGGTATTGCCGATGGCACAGCGCTATTTCCTGTTCTGATGCGTGGCCGCAACGTCCTGCCCGCCGGCACCTGGGACCGGTCCCGCGCCGCCGATCGCGTGCTGATCAGCTACGACGATCGCCACCGCCGCCGCATCCTGCTGCGCACCGAAGCGGGTGCGGACTTATTGCTCGACCTCCCCCAGGCGGTCCGGCTGCGCGACGGCGACGGCCTGGCATTGGACAGCGGCGACATCGTGCGGGTTTGCGCCATGCCGGAAAAGCTGCTGGAAATCCATGCACACGACGAGGGCACGCTGGTGCGCATCGCCTGGCATCTCGGCAACCGCCATCTTCCGGTGCAGCTGTTCGATGGCCGCATTCGCATCCGCGCCGATCACGTGATCCAGGAGATGGTGGAGGGCCTCGGCGGCCACGCGGCAGCAATCGAGGCGCCGTTCGATCCCGAAGCCGGCGCCTATGCCGGCGGACACCGCCATCATGCCCATGACGACGACTGACGCTCCACCCGCGCTGCTGCGATTGCTCGCATGGCTGTCGCCCGGCTTTCCCACCGGCGCCTATGCCTATTCGCACGGCCTGGAATGGGCGGTGGAAGCCGGTGACATTCATAACGGCGATTCGTTGTGTCGCTGGCTCGCGGATGTGTTGGCATACGGCTCCGGCCGCAACGACGCCATCCTGCTGCGCCACGCCCATCGCGCCGCGCGCGACCCCGCGGCGCTGCAATCGCTCGCCGAACTGGCCGCTGCCGTCGCCCCCAGCCGCGAGCGCCATGCAGAAACTATTGAGCAGGGCACGGCGTTTTTTCGGGCTGGGGGGGCCTGGGAGTGCCCGGCGCTGCCAGAAGCCGTGGCCTACCCTGTCGCGGTCGGCGCGCTCGCCGGCTGGCATGGCATCGACGAAGACCTCACCGCCGCCGGCTATTTGCAGGCATTCGCCAGCAACCTGATCTCCGCCGCGCTGCGCTTGGTCCCACTCGGCCAGACCACCGGCCTGCTTGTGCTGGCGGCAACCGAATCCACGATCCTGCTTGTCGCCAACGACTCCGGCACCGCGACGCTGGAGGATATCGGCGGCTGCGCGTTCCGCTCGGACCTCGCCGCCATGCGGCACGAAACGCAATACACAAGGTTGTTCCGCGCATGACCCTATCTGCTAACGGCCCGTTGCGGGTTGGCGTCGGCGGGCCGGTGGGCACCGGCAAGACAGCGTTGATGGATGCGCTGTGCAAGCATTTGCGCGGCCGGTACGATATCGCCGCCATCACCAACGACATCTACACCAAGGAAGACGCCGAGTTCCTGACCCGCGCGGGATCGCTGCCGCCCGAGCGCATCCTGGGCATCGAAACCGGCGGCTGTCCGCACACCGCGATTCGCGAGGACGCGTCGATCAACCTCGCCGGCGTCGCCGACCTGCAACGGCGGTTCCCCGCGCTCGACCTGATCCTGATCGAAAGCGGCGGCGACAACCTGGCCGCGACCTTCAGTCCGGAACTCGCGGATTTGACGATCTACGTGATCGACGTCGCGGCCGGCGACAAGATACCGCGCAAAGGCGGCCCCGGCATAACGCGCAGCGATCTGCTGGTGATCAACAAGATCGACCTGGCGCCGCATGTCGGTGCCGACCTGGAGGTGATGGACCGCGACGCCAGACGCATGCGCGGCGCGCGGCCGTTCGTGTTCGCCAATATCCGCGCGGGCCAGGGTGTCCCGGAGATCGCGGCGTTCGTCGAACAACACGGCGGGCTGCGAGCCACCCAGGCACCTGCGTGAACCTCTTCGCTACGGCGCCGAAAGAATCGGCCAAAGCTCGTCTGCCCCCCGCGCGCAGACGATCGCCCCCAGCCGAGCCGCCCATTCCACATCCGCTCCGAATTCCTCGCGCCACGACCACAGGCGGCGCGTGGCGAGCTGCAGCGCATATTCCTGGGTAAAGCCGATCGCGCCATGCACCTGATGGGCGATCTCGCAGGCCAGGGTCGCGGCATCGCCAACCCGCGTCTTGGCGATGGCCACGCGAAATTCCTCAACTTCGGGGTCGTTGCGCGACAGCGACTCGATGCCGACATTGGCCGCCGCCACGGCCGCCGCCGTCTGGCCGGCGAGCACCGCGAGGTTCTGCTGCACCGCCTGAAATTTCGAGATCGGCCGGCCGAACTGCTGGCGCTCCTGCGCATAGGTCACCGCCAGGTCCATCGCGCGCTCCAGGGCCCCGGACATCATCGTTGCGCGCGCCAGCGCACCGCGGCGATACAACGCTGCGCGCGTGGTGCCGCCCCGCACCGGCGCGGCCGCGTCGGCTACCAGCCGCATACCGGAAAAGCTCAGTGTGTCCCTGGGTTCCCCCGCCATGTTGCGGCCTTCGGTGGTTTCCGCGCCTGCCGTGCCGTCCAATGCCACCGCCATTTCTCCGTCCGGCCCATCGGTCAGCAGAATGATGCGCCGTGCCGAACGCGCATAGGGCAGCCGGCTGGCCCGGCCGGTCAGTCGCCAGCCGTTGCCGTCGCGTTCCAACGTCAACCTGTCACCGGCGCGCACCGGACCGACCGTCATCGGCTGATCGGTCAGTTCCAGCCCCGCCGCGGCGGCGATCCAGCCGGCCAGCATCGTCTCCGCCAAGGGGATCGGCGCGGCATAGCGCCCGGCAACGCGCAACACCGCGTAGAGATCGGACCATTCCGCGTCGGCACCGCCGCCAGATTCCGGCAGCGCCGCCAAAGGCACGCCGATCTCGCTCACCGCGCGCCAGAGTTCGCCCGGAAAACTGCCCTTCTCGGCGAGGTCCACCACCTGTTTCGTGCACTTGTCCTCGAACAGCCGGCCCATGCTTTCCAGCAGCATGCGGGCTTCGTCGCGCATCGCCATGGCTATGAACTCCTCACCGCAGCCCGAGGCCGCGGGCGATGATGCCGCGCAGGATTTCGCGTGTGCCGCCCTGGATCGAAAGCCGCGGCGCGTTCATTGTCGCGCGCGCGATCATCGACGCGTAGGTGTCCGCCGCGTCCAATTCCGGCTCGGTCGGAAACAGCCCCCTTGCGACCACCGGTATATCCTGCTCGTACCGCGTGCCAAGATCCTTCACCACCGCCGACTCGCTGTTCGGCTGCAGGCCCTCGTGCAACATGCCCGCGATCGACAGCGACATGCTGCGCAACGTGGCAAGCTGCGCCACCAGCCGGCCCAGCGCCGCCGCGGTGGCGCGGTCCGGCTGCGGCCCCGCCATGCGCAGCATCTCGCGCAGCACCTGGAAGAACACCAGGAAGCGGTCCGGCGCGCTGCGCTCGAACGACAGCTCGCTGGTGACCTGGTTCCAGCCGTTGCCCTCCTTGCCGAGCAACAGCCAGTCGGGAACCATGACGTCGGTCAGGAAGATTTCGTTGAAATGGTGCTCGTCCAGCAGGTTGCGCACCGGGCGGATGTCGATGCCCGGCGATTTCAGGGGCAGCAGGAATTGCGTCGCGCCGGCATGACGATCCGGATCCGGCTGGCCCTCCTGCGCCATCTTGCAGAACAGAATGGCGTAGTCCGCGCGATGCGCGTTGGAGGTCCACAGCTTGCTGCCGTTGATCTTGTAGCCGCCGTCCACCTTCACCGCGCGGGTGCGCGTGCCGGCAAGGTCGGAACCGGAGTTCGGCTCGCTCATGCCGATGCAAAACGTCAGCTCCCCGGCGGCGATCTTCGGTAGGAAGAATTGCTTCTGTTCCTCGGTGCCGAAGCGCAGCAGGTTCGGGCCGCTCTGCCGGTCGCCGGTGTAGTGCGCCGACAGCGGCGCGCCGGCGACCAGCATTTCCTCGATCACCACGTAGCGCTCGAACGAACTCCGCTCGTGCCCACCGTATTGCTTCGGCCAGGTCATGCCGATCCAGCCGCGCTTGCCCATGGCGCGGCTAAAGTCGCGGTTGAACTCGCCGCGGGTGAAGCCCATCAGGTGCTGGTGCTCCTTGATGAACGCACGCACTTCGTGGCGCAGTGCGATCGCTTCGGGCGGCAGTTCGACTGGGTCGAAGCGGAACATCGGCGAGGCCATGGCATTACTCCTGCCAGTTCGTGTCGAATCCCGCGAAGCTGTGCGGGATGCGTTGGATGTCGGTCAGCAACTCGCGTTGCTGCCCGACCGGTGTGCCGGGCGGAAATTGCAGGTCAATGGAATCCGCGACGCCGCCAAATCGCTGCTTGATCGAATCGGCTATTTCGTCAAACGTGCCGCAGGCGGCGAAGATGCGCACCACGTCGTCCGGCACTTCGGCCGCCATCGCCTCCCAGCGCCCTTCCACCGACATGCGGTGCAGCTTCAATCCAAGGTCCTGCAGCCCGTGCAAGGCAAGGATCGGCATGTAGGTGCGCGTCGAGCCATAGAACCCGATGCGCCGCCGCACCCGCTGCATGCCTGCGGCGACAGCGCCTGCATCCGCTCCGGTGACCACGAACCCGCCGCCATGCACGTCGAATTTCTCCCGCTCGCGGCCGGAGCGGCGCATGCCTTCCAGCAAATTCGGCAGGCACACGTCTTCCAGATAACGCCGCGAACACAGCGGATGCAGCCGCACGCCGTCCGCCACCAGGCCGGCGACGCGCAGCATCGCCTCGCCCACCGCGGCGATGGTGACCGGCGGCATCGGCAGGCCGGTGGGTTCGGGCGAAAAATCCGGCGTCATCAGCGAAAGCCTGTAGCTCGGGCTATCGAAATCGAGTTTGCCGCGAGTCTCCCAGCAACGCCAGACGGCACGCAGCGCGCGCACATAGTCGCGCAAGCGCGGCGCCGGCGGTGTCCAGGCAATGCCGAAGCGGCGCTCGTTGTGGCCCTTCACCTGGCTGCCGAGTCCCAACACGCAGCGACCGCCGGAATTCGCGTGCAGGTCCCACGCCTGGACCGCGAGCACGGTCGGGCTGCGCGGAAACGCGATCGCGACCGACGGCGTCAGTTCGATGCGCTGCGTCGCCACCGCGGCGAACGCCAGCGGCGCGTACCAATCATGCCCCAACTCCACCGTCATCGCCGCATCGAAGCCGGCCTCCTCCGCGGCACGCGCGGCGGGACCGGCCTGCTTCCAGTCGCTTTGCGGCAATAACGCGAAGACGCGCATGATATCAGCCGCGCGCCAGCCGGCGTTCGACGAACGCCAGCCGGTCCTGGCCCCAGAATATCTCGTCGCCGATGACATAGCTGGGCGCGCCGAACACGCCGCGATCCAGCGCGGCTTGCGTGTCGGCCGTGCGCATTGCCGTCCAGCGCGGCTCCGCGCCAAGCCGCATCACCGCATCCGGATCGAGGCCGGCATGCTTGATCAACACAGCCAGCGTGGCGGGATCGCCGGGGTCCAGCTCATCCTGCCAGACCGCCTTCAGTACGCGATGCGCCAGCTTGATGGCGGGCTGGTCGCCCATCGTCTCGCGCAACGCGATCACGCAAGCCGCCGACAATTGCTCGCTCGCCGGGAAGTGCTTTGGCTGGATGTTGATGGGAACGCCGAGCTGGTCGCGCCAGCGGCGCAGTTCCATCAGGCGATAGGCCTGCCGTTGCGGCGCGCGTTTCGGCAACGGCAGCCCGCCGGAGGCCGGGAAGATCGTGCCGAAATCCACCGGCCAGATCCGCATGCCGGCACCATGCGCCATGGCCATCGCCTCGATGCGCGCCGCACCCAGATGCGTCCACGGCGAATTCAGCGAGGCGTAATAGTCGATGTGCAGGGCCATGCGGCATTCCTCCCCCGGGCTTGTGGCGGCGATCCTGGGGGAGGCAGCGGACCGGGGCAAGGTGGCGGCACGCGGGCCGCGCCGCCGCCGCTATTCCAACCCCTGGCGGTGCGGCGTGTGCGGGTGCGAGTGGTCGTGCTGTTGGTAATGCTGCCGCAGCAGGTCCTTGCCGTAGTCGTTGCCGTTCGGCGTTCGCACCAGCGTGTGGATGTGGTTACGGGACGGCTCGTCGTTGTCGAGCGCGATGCCGCGCTGGTGGTCGAACTCGATCAGGATCACCGGGCTGTGGATGCGGTAATAGAACGGGCTCGCCGCGTCGCAGCTTCCCATCCAGGCGAACCAGGTTTCCCCCAGATGCGCGGTCACCTCGGCCATGCGGATCTCGGCATGGCCCGGCCGGATGCGCCCGACATAGACCCCGATCAGCCCACGCAGCAGCGCCTGCTGCGCCGGAGTGAGGCGATCGTAATTGATGCCCTGGTAGCCCAGCGTCAGATTGTCACGGTATGCCGCGGCGAACACCTCCATTGGCAGGTCCTTGCTGATGGTCGCCGCCTCCTGCTGCGCCGGCGACAGCGCGCGCATCAGCGCCAAGCCTTTTGCCTCCTCGTCCTCGAACACGCGCGTGCCGGCGTATTGGCCGGATGCGGCGAACACCGGCTCCGACCCCAGGAAGCTGGGGGTCAGCACGATCTGGTCACCCAGCGCGAAGCAGTTGATGATCAGATGGTGGCCGTCGATCTGCCAGCCCCACGGCTGTTCCGCCGACGGCATGCCGAAGATGCTGAGCCAGTAGTACCACTCGCCGTATTCTTCGGGGCGGCCGGTGAGCTCGCGGATGTGCTCGTTGAGCTGCATGACGTTGCGCGCGGTGGTGAAGCCGCTGGCGCTGAGGCTTTCCCGCACCAGCGCCAGCGCCGCCGCGCGCTTTGTCTCGCCAAGGTCGCGCAGGCAGACGCCGTGGCGGGAGAGATAGGGGTGGATGTTGGACCATTCGCGCCAGGCGTCGCTGTCGATCGGGAAGGCCGCGGTGTCGCGTTCGGCGGGCGACAGCGCGGCGAGAAAGTGTTCGCCCGCGGCGATCACCGGCGCGAGCGAGACGCCGGTGCGGTGCAGGGGGAAAAGACCCGGCCGCGGTGTGCCTCCGGCGGTGAGGCCGGTGAACGGCGCGGCGGCGGCGGCCTTGCCGTGCGCCAGCAGTTCCTGGAGCCGCTTGGGCAGGGCGGGATCGAGGTGCCCAGCCGCGCCGATGTGCCGGTGGCGCGGGCGCATGTTCAGTTCGGGCGTGTGGTCGTGGGTGCGGGGTGCGTCGTCTGGCATGGATCTCTCCCTCGTCGTTCGTGACCTTATAGCAGACGATCCTATCCACCTCGGCCATGCTGTTGGTCGCCAGGCCGGGCGACCCGCGGACAGGGGAAAGCACGCCGCCGGATTTGGAGGATAGAGACGGCGGCCGGCCGGGATTTGCCGACCGGTTCGACAGCAGCAGTGGCAATCATAGGATACGGGCAAAGGTGCTGCGCTGGGTGGAGTCCTTGGTTGCGAAATTCGATCGGTGTCCGGGAGGTCGGAGGCGACGACACTCGCGCTCCGCATGGGGCCGGTCTCCTGGTTTCCGCCCGTGGCATCTGCTTCCAGGCGATTCCACGCGCGGGAAGCTGCCAACGGTCAATCGCCATGTTATTCATTCAGGAGTCAACCAGAAGGCTCGCACCCATGTCCAGATGGCGCATCGGCGACGTGACGGTGACCAAGATTGTCGAACAGGAGGTGACCGGCGGCAGCCGATTTCTCCTGCCGCAGGCCACGCCCGACTGGCTGCGGCCGCACCTCACCGAGGGAAACGGCTGCCTGCGCCTGAGCGTTCACAGCTTCGTCGTGGAAACCCTCACAAGGCGCATCATCGTCGATACCTGCCTCGGCAACGACAAGCAGAACCGGCTCGTCCCCTATTGGAACAACCGGCAAGGTCGGTTCCTCGCCGATCTCGCGGACGCCGGTTTCCCGCCCGAGTCCATCGACACCGTTGTGTGCACCCATTTGCACGCCGATCATGTCGGCTGGAACACGATGCTGCGCGAGGGCAAATGGGTGCCGACCTTTCCGCAGGCACGCTATCTGGTCGGCCGCGTCGAATACGAACACTGGCGCGACAACACCGCGCATGCCGACACACGGCACGCGCTGGCGGATTCGGTGACGCCGATCCTTGATGCCGGCCTCGCTGATCTGGTGGAAACCGAACACCGCATCTGCGACGAGGTCAGCCTGATCCCCACCGCCGGCCACACGCCCGGCCATGTCAGCGTGCGCATCGTCTCGCGCGGCGAAGCGGCGCTGATCACCGGCGACTTCATGCACCATCCGTGTCAGATCGCCTATCCGGACTGGGCCCTCACCTCGGACAGCGATCCGGCGGGGGGCAGCCGCACGCGGTGGGAGATGTTCGACCGCCTCGCCGACCGGCAAGTTCTGGTGCTCATCACGCATTTCGCCGGTACCACCGCCGGGCGCATTGCGCGCGACGGCCACAGCTACCGGTTCGCGGTGTGATCGCCCCGGCGACACGCGGCGGGTCAGGAGCCAGGGCGCTGACGTGACGCCGGCCCGTGATAGTCTCGCCGTTTCCGGCCGGAGTTCCCACCCATGTCCAAATGGCGCATCGGCGACGTAACCGTGACCAAGATCGTGGAGCTGGAGGTGACCGGCGGCAGCCGCTTTCTGCTGCCCCAGGCCACGCCCGACCTCATCAAGCCGATCGCCTGGCTGCAACCGCATTTCGCCGACGAGAACGGCCGCCTCCGCATGAGCATTCACAGCTTCATCGTGGAAACTCCCACAAGACACATCATCGTCGATACCTGCCTCGGCAACGACAAGCGGAACCGCCGCATCCCGCACTGGAACGACCGGCAAGGTCCGTTCCTCGCCGACCTCGCCGGCGCCGGTTTTCCTCCCGAGTCGATCGACACCGTGCTTTGCACCCATCTGCACGTCGATCACGTCGGCTGGAACACGATGCTGCGCGACGGGAAGTGGGTGCCGACATTTCCGCAAGCCCGCTATCTGGTTGGCCGCGCCGAATACGAACATTGGAGCACCAACATCGCCCGGCCCGACATGCAGCCCATTCTGGCCGATTCGGTGACGCCGATCATCGATGCCGGCCTTGCGCAACTCGTGGAGACCGATCACCGCATCTGCGACGAGCTCAGCCTGATTCCCACGGTCGGCCATACGCCAGGCCATGTCAGTGTGCGGATCGTCTCACGGGGGGAGGAAGCGCTGATCACCGGCGACTTCATGCACCATCCGTGTCAGATCGCGCATCCGGAATGGGACACCACGGCGGACAGCGATCTGGCGCAGGGTATCCGCACGCGGCAGGAAATGTTCGATCGCCTGGCCGGCACGCCAGTTCTGGTGATCGGCACGCATTTCGCCGGCGCCACCGCCGGACACATCCTGCGCGACGGCGACAGCTACCGGTTGGCGGTGTGATCGCGCCGGAGATGTTTGACGCTTCTTTCGGCCAGGCCATTGATCCCGCGGCGCGCGCGCCGGTGCCACGCGTGTATTGGTAGTTTTGGCAATGGAGTAGTACGGCACGGTTACTCATGCCGCACGATTACTCATGCCGACATCGAAGCAATTTCGGGTTGTCCACCGGGCCTTCGACCGCGTCCGCTTCGATCCATGCAAGGTGGTCGGACTCGATCGCCGCCCCGTGTCTTGACGCCGATCCGAGCGCGGCAACGCTGGTCCGCGCGACTGAAGCGATGGCCGCACCTGCGGCTCGAACGTCGCACCTCGGATATGGACACAATCCGCATCCACCCCACAAGTTTCGTCGCGGCCGACTGGCCCCGAATCGGCAGCCCGCCCTACACTGCCCCATGCCCCACGCTGATTTCGTCCACCTCCGCGCTCATTCCGCCTACTCGCTCAGCGAGGGCGCCATCAAAGCGGAAAAACTCCCCGCCCTCGCCCGCGAGGCGCGGATGCCCGCGGTCGCCATCACCGACACCGGCAACTTGTTCGGTGCGCTGGAATTCAGCCAGGCCTGTGCCGCCAAGGGCATCCAGCCGATCATCGGCTGCCAGATCGCCCTCACCCGTGCGGACAACCCCCGGCTCGCCGCCGAGCCGATCGTGCTGCTGGCACAGGACGCAACCGGCCTCGCCAACCTGCAGCGCCTGTCCTCGTTCGGCTTCCTCGACACCGACCCCGGCCAGAAGCCGCAGCTCCCGTTCGACCGCATCGCCCAGCACGCCGCCGGCCTTATTCTCCTGTCCGGCGGCACCACCGGACCGCTCGCCCGTCTGCTCGCCGACGGTCAGCGCCACGAAGCGGAACGCCTGCTGGCGCAGTTCGCCGAAGCCTTCCCCGACCGCGCAATCGTCGAACTCCATCGCCACAGCCTGAAGCTGGAAGCCGCCATCGAGCCCGGCATGATCGCGCTGGCCGACATGTTTTCCCTGCCGCTGGCCGCCACCAACGACTGCTTCTTCGCCAGCCCCGCCATGTTCGAAGCCCACGACGCCCTGCTCTGCATCGCCGAGGCCCGCCTGCTGTCGGAACCGGATCGCCGCCGCGTCACCCCGGAGCACTGGTTCAAGCCCGCCGCCGACATGCGCGCGCTGTTCGCCGACCTGCCCGAGGCCTGCGACAACACCCTCGCCATCGCCCGCCGCTGCGCCGTGATGATGGAGACGCGCAAGCCGCTGCTGCCGGTCTGCCCCAAGGTCCGCGCCGGCGCCACGGAAGAAGAAACCGTGCGCGCCATGGCGACCGAGGGCCTGGACCGCCGCATGGACGCCATCGCGGCCGACGCCGCCACCCGCGCCCGGTATCGTGAGCGGCTGGATTACGAACTTGGCGTCATCGCGTCGATGGGTTTTGCCGGCTACTTCCTGATCGTCGCCGACTTCATCCAATGGTCGAAAGCGCAGGGCATTCCCGTCGGCCCCGGCCGCGGCTCCGGCGCCGGATCGGTCGCGGCCTGGGCACTGACCATCACCGACGTCGATCCGATCCGGTTCAACCTGCTGTTCGAGCGCTTCCTCAACCCCGAGCGCGTGTCGATGCCCGACTTCGACATCGACTTCTGCCAGGAGGGACGCGATCGCGTCATCGAGTATGTCCGCAACGAATACGGCGGCGACCGGGTGGCGCAGATCATCACCTTCGGCAAGCTCCAGGCGCGCGCCGCGGTGCGCGACGTCGGCCGCGTGCTCGGCCTGCCGTACGGCCAGGTGAACAAGGTCGCCGAGCTGATCCCCAACAACCCGGCCAGGCCGGTCACGCTGCAACAGGCGGTCGATGGCGAGCCGCGCCTGCAACAGATGCGCGACGACGACGAGGGCATCGCCCGCCTGCTGGAAATCGCGCTGCAGATCGAGGGCCTGTATCGCCACGCCTCCACCCACGCCGCCGGGGTAGTGATCGGCGACCGCCCGCTCAGCGAACTGGTACCGCTGTACCGCGATCCGCGTTCCGACATCCTGGTCACGCAATACTCGATGAAATATGTCGAACAGGCGGGATTGGTAAAGTTCGACTTCCTCGGGCTGACCACGCTGACCATCCTGAAGCGCGCCGAGGGCCTGCTGCACGGCCTGGGTATCGACATCGACCTGAACCGGCTGCCGCTGGACGACCGCAAGACCTACGAGATGCTGGCGAAGGGCGATGCCGGCGGGGTGTTCCAGATGGAAGGCCAGGGCGTGCGCGACATGCTGCGCCAGATGCGCCCCGACCGGTTCGAGGACCTGGTCGCCGCGGTCGCGCTGTATCGTCCCGGCCCGATGGACAGCATCCCCGAATACTGCCGCCGCAAGCACGCCGGGACATCCGAGGCGCCGCACCCGGAAATCCACGACATCCTGGCCGAAACCTACGGCATCATCGTCTATCAGGAACAGGTGATGCAGATCGCCCAGAAGATGGCCGGCTACTCGCTGGGCGGGGCGGATCTGCTGCGGCGCGCGATGGGCAAGAAGATCCCCGCCGAGATGGAGGCGCAGCGACAGATTTTCATGGACGGTGCCATCGCCCGCGGCATCGACGCGAACACAGCCATGCATATCTTTGGCCTTATGGCGAAGTTCGCCGGCTACGGCTTCAACAAATGCCACGCCGCGCCGTATGGCTTGCTGGCCTACCAGACCGCCTGGCTGAAGGCGAACCACCCGGAGGTGTTCATCGCCGCCTGCATGAGCCTGGCACTCGGCAACACCGACCGGCTGGCGGCCTTGAAGCAGGAGGCCGAGCGCGCCGGCACCCGCATCCTGCCGCCCGACATCAATCGCTCGGGCCCGGATTTCTCGGTGGAATACGCCGAGGACGGCAAACTGGCGATCCGCTACGCGCTGGCCGCGATCAAGAAAGTGGGTCTCGCGGCGATGCAGTCGGTGGTTGCGGCGCGCGGCGACCGGCCGTTTGAGGACCTCGCGGATTTCGCCGCGCGGGCCGATCCAAGCCAGCTCAACCGCATGCAGATCGAACATCTGGTCAAGGCGGGCGCCTTCGACTCGATGGAACCCAACCGCGCCCGCCTGTTTGCCGCGGCCGAAACCATCCTGCGCCGCGCCGCGAGCCTGGCCGAGGAACGCGAAAGCGGCCAGATCGCCATGTTCGGTGGCGGCGGCGGGCAGACCGAGATCCTGCGCATGCCGCAGACTCCGGATTGGCCGCAACTGGAGCGGCTGGCCTTCGAGGCCGAGGCGATCGGCTTCCACCTCACCGCGCACCCGCTGGACGCCTATGCCCAGGCGTTGCGCCGGCTCGGCGTGATCCCCTGCGCGCAGGTCGAGGCGCGCGCCCAGGCGGGCGCGACGCGGGTGAAGCTCGCCGGCAACGTGGTGGCCACCAAGGAGCGCATCACCCGCACCGGCAGCCGCATGGCCTGGGTGCGCCTGTCCGACGCCTCCGGCTCCTGCGAGGTGACGTTGTTCAGCGAGGTCCTGGCCCGCGCGCGCGACATGGTGGCCGACGGCGCCAACCTGCTGGTCACCGCCGACCTGCGGCTGGAAGGCGAGGCGCTGCGCGTCACTGCGCAGGACGTGGCGCTGCTGGATGAGGCGGCGGCCGCGGCGGGTGCGTCGATGCGCGTCTGGCTGCGCGAAACCGCCGCCGTGGCGCATATCCGCGATCTGCTCTCGACCGCCGGCAGCGGCAAAGGGCGAGTGGTGCTGGTGCCGCGGCTCGGGGCGGAGCAAAGCGTGGAGATTGCGCTACCCGGAGGCTTCAACGTCACGCCCAGGCTGGCGCAGGCGCTGAAATTGCTGCCTGGTGTGGAACAGGTGCAGGAGCATTAGGCGGGAGCGTTGGCGGCTGGGGCGCGCCGCGCGGCTATCGCGCCAGGTTGCCCGAATGGGCGGCACGTTCCGCCCTTGCCTGGCCCGCTGCGGCGAAGCGCAGGGCGGACAGGCATGGCCAGTCCGCCGGCCGCAACGCAGCCCGGGTGCGTCTCTAGTCCTCGCTCAGGGCGCAGTGGCCGAACAGCACTGCCAGCGGGATCGACAGGCAGGCCCAGGCGGTCGCGAAATCAAGCACGTCCGCGATCACGGCGCGCGGCAGCAGGCTCACGCCGCAGCCCAGCAGCACGATCAGCACCGGCACGCAAAACAAGATCAGTCTTTCTCGGCGTTCCTCGGCGGGATGCATCTGGGGCAAACTCCTGACCCGGCCCATCCGAACGTAGTATGCAGGAACTGTGCCAAACACAGAAAGTGAGACCCTTTAGACACTTGCGCCGCCCGCCCGCGCCGCAATTCACGGGGTTGTCAAATTTTCCGACGCTGCCGCGGCCGCGCGGGCGGCTGGCCCGGCCGGGACAAATCTGACCAAAACAGCGTCGGGAGTCGCCCCGTTAACCGTCCGTTCA
Source organism: Acetobacteraceae bacterium (assembly GCA_035535035.1). Lineage (GTDB taxonomy): Bacteria > Pseudomonadota > Alphaproteobacteria > Acetobacterales > Acetobacteraceae > JASHVB01. Next base: position 81,002 of record DATLQW010000188.1, on the reverse strand, counting down.
GTCTCGCCGGAGCAATCTCTCCGCATGACGGAGATTGGTCTGTTCGCGCTCGCGGAAAAGCGGCTGGCCTGGGCGGATCAGCGCCAGGCGGTACTGGCGCAGAACATTGCCAACGCTTCGACGCCGGGCTTCCAGCCGAGCGACCTGCCATCCTTCGCCAGCACGCTCGACAGCGTCGCCAGCATGGCGCCGGTGCGCACCCGGCCTGGCGATCTGGCCGGCCCCTCCGGCGGTCCGCTGCAACCGGTCATCGAGACCGAAGCGCACGGCCCCGACGGCAACGGCGTCGCGCTGGACGCGCAGTTGACCAAGATCGCGGACACCGGGACCACCCAGTCGCTGGTGACCTCGATCTACAAGAAATACATGAGCCTGTTCAGCATGGCGCTCGGCCCAACCCCGTAAGAGGCAGCGATGGACCTCAACAAGGCGCTGAACATCTCCGCCGCCGGCATGGACGCGCAGACCATGCGGTTGCGAGTGATCGCGGAGAACCTCGCCAACCAGGACACCACCGGCTCCACACCGGGTGCCGATGCGTATCGGCGCAAGACCATCACCTTCGAAAACCGGGTGGACTCCAGCACCGGAATCGCCACCGTGCGGGTGAAGCAGATCGGCCAGGACAACACCGCGCAGCCGCTGCGCTACGATCCGTCCAATCCGGCGGCCAACGCCGATGGCTATGTCAAGATGCCGAACATCAACAGCTTCATCGAGATCATGGACATGCGCGAGGCGGAGCGCTCGTACAGCGCCAACCTGTCGGTGCTGCAAGCGACCCGCACCATGCTGACCCGCACGATCGACCTGCTGAAATGAGCACCATCCCGACCATCACTATCACGCCGTCCACCGCGGCCGGCGCCTATGCGCGGGTCGATCGCGGCGACACGGGCGGCGCCGGCGGCAGCTTCGGCACCGTGCTGCAGAACGCGCTGGATGGGGCGATCCAGACCGGTCACACGGCGGAGACCAAGGCAATGCAGGCGATCGCCGGCGAAGGCAACCTGACCGACGTCGTAACCGCCCTGTCGCGTGCCGAGCTTGCCTTGCAGACCGCGACCGCGATCCGCGACCGCGTGGTGTCGGCATACCAGGACATCATGAAGATGCCGATATGATACCGCGCCGCGGAACGGCCCACGCCTCTCCCCCTCCCCGTGAGGGAGGGGGTTGGGGGGACAGGTCGGCCGGAGGCTCGCACCGGCCAACCCTTCCCCCCAACCCCCTCCCTCACGGGGAGGGGGAGGCCCATGCATCATCTTCGCCCCCACTCCGGTGGATGCCCACCCGGTGAACGACGCCGACATCGCGGCGCTGGTGCGGGACGGCATGCTGGTGACGCTTAAAATCGGCGGGCCGCTGCTGGCGGTCGCCCTGCTCTCCGGTCTCCTCGTCGCCCTGGTGCAGGCGGTCACCCAGATCAACGAGGCAACCCTGGCCTTCGTTCCCAAGCTGCTCGTCATCGGCATCACCTTGATAGTGCTCGGGCCGTTCATGTTCGCCACCCTGTCGAGCTACACGCTGATGCTGTTCGACCGGATGATCGCGGTCGGCGGCTCGTGACCCACGGCGCCACCGCCGCATGGCTGGCGGACCTGCCGGCCTGGAGCTTCGCCTTCATGCTGGTGCTGGCGCGTTTCGGGGCCGCCATGGCGCTGTTGCCCGGGCTCGGCGAGCCGACGGTACCCGCCATGGTGCGGGTCGGCCTGGCGCTCGGCGTCACCATCCTGCTGCTGCCCGGCATCTTCCCGGTTGTGCCGCCGGAGCCGGAGTCCGGCCTGACCGCCGCCGGCATGGTCATCGCCGAGGTGATCACCGGGCTGTGGCTCGGCTGGCTCGCCCGCCTCTTCTGTCTCGCCCTGCCGATCGCCGCGCAGTTCATCGCCTATCTGCTCGGCATCTCCACCGTGCTTCAGCCCGACGCCGAACTGGGACCGCAGAGTACCGCGCTGGCGGCACTGTTCGGGATCGCCGCGCCGCTCGCGATCCTGGTCTCCGGGCTCTGGGTGCTGCCGCTCACCGCCCTGGCCGGCAGCTACCGGCTGATACCGCCCGGCACAATGTTGCCCGCGGCCGACAGCACCGCGACGGCAGTTGCCGTCGTGGGACAGACGTTCTCGCTCTCGCTGCGGCTGGCCTCGCCGTTCATTCTGGCGTCCATCGCCTGGCACGTCGCCATCGGGCTGATCGCCCGGCTGGTGCCGCGGTTGCAAATCTACTTTGTCTCCATGCCGGGACAGATCATCGGCGGCCTGGTGCTGCTGGCGAGCCTGTTCGGGGTGATCCTGGCGGCATGGCAGGACTCCGTGCGCGATGCCCTGGCCGCGCTGCCCGGCAACTGATCCGTCATGGCAGAGGACGCGTCGCAGCAGGATCGCACGGAAGCCGCCACGCCGCGGCGGTTGCAGCGCGCCCGCGAGGAAGGCCGCGTGCCGGTATCGCGGGAAGTCCACAGCTTTGCCGGGCTGGCGGCGGTGACCCTGGTGATGGCCTGGACCGCCGGCGGCGTCGCGCGAAGCCTGGCGGCCCACCTGGCGGCGTTCTTCGCCCGCGCCAACGAGCCCGGGCTGGCCGGTGTCATCGGTTTGCGGCTGGCCGGAACGGCAGCGCTGCGGGGCGCGGCCCCGTTCGTCCTGGCGGCATTGCTCGCGGGCGTGGCGGCGTCGGTGCTGCAGACCGGTTTCATTATCGGCGGCCACGGGCTGCGGCCCGATTTCAGCCGCATCAACCCCGGTGCCGGGCTGCGCCGCCTGTTCGGGCCGGACAGCCTAGTGGAAGCCGTGAAATCGATCGCCAAGGTCGCGGTGATGGCGTTCGCGCTCTGGGGCGTGCTGCGCGCCGACCTGCCCGCCTTGATGCAGGCGCCGCGCTGGGACCCGCGGGTGCTGCTGGCGCACACCATGCCGCCGGTCATGCACATGCTGTTCGTCATGCTGGCGGTGCAGGCGGCGATCGCCGCGCTCGACTTGCTCTGGGTACGGCTGCGCTATGCGCGGCATATGCGCATGAGCAGGGAAGATGTGCGGGAGGAGCAGCGGGAGACCGAGGGGGATCCGAAGATCAAGGCGCGGATCAAGCAGATCCGCACGCAGCGCGCACGCAGGCGCATGCTGGCGGCGGTGCCGAAGGCGACGGTGGTGATTACCAACCCGACGCATTACGCCGTCGCCCTGGCGTACGACCGGGCGCGGAACGCGGCACCCAGGGTGGTGGCGAAGGGCGTCGATTCGCTGGCGGCGCGCATCCGCGAGGTCGCCGAGGCGAACCGGGTGCCGCTGGTCGCCAACCCGCCGCTGGCCCATGCCCTGTATCGCGTCGAGGTGGATACCGAGATTCCCGCGGAGTACTACCAGGCGGTGGCCGAGATCATCGCCTATGTCTGGCGCCTGGGTCAGCGGGCGCACGGAATGGGCAGGGCGGCATGATCCTGCCCGCCGTCATGCGCCGTCCAGGACGGCTGATCGAGCAATTGGCGCGGCCGTTGCCCCCGCTGCTGGCCGCGCTGTTCGAGGACTCCGGAACCGGCGCGCTGGTACTCGATCGCGATCGCCGGATCGCGCGGACCAATCGGCGGCTTGACGCGATGCTGGCGGCGAGCGGGACGCTGCTGGTGCCGGACGGAACGGCGGCGGCGGGCAGGCCGGCATGGCACGCGCCGGCCGAGGCGCTGTTCGCCCCGGTGGATCGGCCGCGCGTGGCGACCGCGCTCGCCGCGGCGTTGCGCGGCGATCCGCCGCCGCCGCTGCAGGTCCGGCTGTCGGGCAACGCCCAGGCCGATGCCGCGGTCGTGGTGGTGGCGCTATCGGTGGCGCCGCTACACGAAAGTGACGGCGAGATCTCCGGGCTGCTGCTGCGCCTGACCGATGTTTCCGCCGAGAAACGCCTGGAGGCGGAACTGGCCCAACTCCAGAAGCTACAGGCGGTCGGCCAACTCGCGGGCGGCATCGCCCACGACTTCAACAATCTGTTGACCGCGATCGGCGTCGCGGCCGATTCGGTGCTGGAACGCGAAAACTGTGACGCGGTGACGCTCGACGACGTGCGGCAGATCCGCCAGAGCGCGGACCGGGGCGCGGCACTGGTCCGCCAGTTGCTGGCCTTCGGTCGGCGGCAGCCGCTGCAGCCAGCGGTCGTCGCGGTCAATGCAGCGATCCGCGACCTCTCGGACATGCTGGTCCGGCTGCTTGGCGAGCGGATCCGGCTGCAACTGGAACTCGAGGAACCGGGCCGGCCGGTTCGCGTCGATCCCACCCAGCTCGACCGGGTGCTGGTCAACCTCGCGGTCAACGCCCGCGACGCGATGCCGGCCGGCGGCACGCTGACGCTGCGGACCGGGCACCTGACCCTCTACCGCCCGCAGCAGATCGGGTCCGAGACCATGCCGCCGGGGCGCTACGTGGCGATCGGCGTCGAGGACACCGGCGAGGGCATCCCGCCGGCGACGCTACCGCTGGTGTTCGAGCCGTTCTTCACCACGCGGCGGGACCGCGGCGGCAATGGACTGGGGCTTTCGACCGTGCATGGCATCGTGCGCCAGTCCGGTGGGTTTGTGACGGTGGACAGCGTGGTCGGCCAAGGCACCAGCGTCCGGTTCTGGCTGCCACGACACGAGGAGACGGAGCTGGTCTCCGTCGTTCCCCTGGCCGACATTCCCCAGGCTAGTGTTCCCCAGGCTGGTGCTCCTCCGGCCGAGACGCCGGGCCTCGCCGCCGCTCCGCCCGCCCGCGCGGCGACGGCGCGATTCGTGCTGCTGGTGGAGGACGAGGAGCCGGTCCGCCGGCTGACCGAACGCGCCCTGCAACGGGCCGGCTGGCGGGTTTCGGCCGTCGACTCGGCCGAAGCGGCCTTGGAGTGGCTGCCACGCCCGGGCGACGCAGGCGGCCCACCTTGTGTCCTGGTGTCCGACATCATGCTGCCGGGAATGGATGGAACGGAGCTGGTGAGGGCGGTGCGGGCGGTCTGGCCGGATCTGCCCGCGGTGCTGGTTTCCGGCTATACCGACTCGGCCTTGTTGGGCGATCTTGTAGCGCACGGGGTGTCCTTCCTGGCCAAACCGTTCAGGTTGCGAGATCTGCTCGCGTGTGTGGAACAAGCCGTTGCGTGACGCCGGGGCAAGAAACCAAGGGGTCTGGCGAGGAGTCCGGGTGCGGTTCGCGATTGGTTCTTGCATTCCATCGCATTAGGGAACATAGATAGAACGAGTCCTTAACGGCTTAGACACCAAAGGTTTCTGTTTTGTTCTCTTGCGCTGGAGACCTCTGGGATGCAATCTATGCGCGAACCGTGCCGTGCTGAAAATACGTTCGGTTGTAGATCTCCAAGACTGAGGAAGTAGATCGCATGGAAAAGAACAAGGCGCTCGACGCCGCGGTGGCACAGATCGAGCGGGCGTTCGGCAAAGGCTCCATCATGCGCATGGGTGCGCGCGCGGGGGACGAGCAGATCGAGGTGATTCCCTCGGGCTCGCTTGGGCTGGACCTTGCGTTGGGCATCGGCGGGTTGCCGCGCGGGCGGGTGATGGAGATTTACGGACCGGAAAGCTCCGGCAAGACCACACTCGCGCTGCACGCGATCGCCGAGGCGCAGAAGCGCGGCGGCACCTGCGCGTTCATCGACGCAGAGCATGCGCTGGACCCAACCTACGCGCGGAAGCTGGGCGTCGATGTGGACAACCTGCTGATCAGTCAGCCGGACGCGGGCGAGCAAGCGCTGGAGATCTGCGACACGCTGGTGCGCTCCGGCGCGGTGGACGTGGTGGTGGTGGACAGCGTCGCCGCCCTGGTGCCGCGCGCCGAACTGGAAGGCGAGATGGGCGACAGCCACATGGGCCTGCACGCGCGTCTCATGAGCCAGGCGCTGCGCAAGCTCACCGGCAGCGTGTCCCGCAGCAACACGATGCTGATCTTCCTCAACCAGATCCGCATGAAGATCGGCGTGATGTTCGGCAACCCGGAAACCACCACCGGCGGCCAGGCACTGAAATTCTACGCCTCACTCCGGCTGGAGATCCGCCGCATCGGCCAGATCAAGGAACGCGAGCAGGTGGTGGGCAACCAGACCCGCGTGAAGGTGGTGAAGAACAAGCTGGCCCCCCCGTTCCGCCAGGTCGAGTTCGACATCATGTATGGGGAAGGCATCAGCAAGGTCGGCGAACTGATCGATCTCGGCGTGAAGGCGAACGTGGTGGAGAAGTCCGGCGCCTGGTTCAGCTATGACAGCCAGCGGATCGGCCAGGGGCGCGAGAACGCCAAGCAGTTCCTGCGCGACCATCCCGACATGGCCGCGAAGATCGAGGTCAAGGTGCGCGAGCAATCGGGCGTGGTGGCCAACCTGATGCTGGCCACCGGGGACGCGGATGCGGCGGAGGAGGCCGAGGCGGCTGAATGACGCGCATGCCGGCGGGACGCCGCCGGACCTGACGCTTTTGGAGGCTGACCACGCCCTGATTGCCGCCGCGCATGAGGTGTTGGCGCGGCATTACAAGCCGTTCTGGCACACCGTCGCCGCGGCGATCCGCGGGCGCGACGGGCAGGTCTGGACCGGCCTGCATATCGGCGCCACGGTCGGCCGGCTTTCCGTGTGTGCCGAGGCGGTGGCGTTCGGCCGCGCGCTGCTGGAAGGCGACGGCAGTATCGCGACCGCGGTCGCGGTGCGGCATCCCAAGCCGGATGAACTGGATCGCGAGCTGGCCGTGGTACCGCCATGTGGGGCCTGCCGCGAGATGATCCTGGACCATTGCCCGGATGCGCTGGTGATCGTGCAGGAAGCCGGCTTGCTGGTGAAGCTGCCGGTGCGCGCTCTGCTGCCGGCGCCGTACCGGCGATGAGCGGCTTTGCCGGGTTGATGCAGCGGATCGGCCACGACACGAGGGGTAACGGTGCGCGTGACCGGAGAGTCAGCCTTTCGGATGCCTGGTATCACTCGCCCCCCACAACAAACACCCCCACAACAAACCTTGCTGCGACGCACAATAAGCGGCAAGATTGGCGGCATGGCGGACATGCCAACCGATCCGGTCGCCCTGCTGGCCCAGGACCTGCTGGAGCTCACCGCCCGCCTCGGCGCGCGCGGCGAGCAGGACCCGTTCGGCAACCCGGTGCTGCTGGTGGCGCTGGCGATCAGCCGCCGCATGGATGCCGGCGGCCTGGACGACGCGGCCGTCGCCGCGCTGATCCGGCACCTCCGCGACGCCGCCTTTGCCGACCGCGCCCAACGCCTCGCCGCCTATGTCGGCGGCATCGACCCGGCGGCCAACGAGGCGGTGCTGCACCGTCTCGCCCAGCAGTTGCTGCGGCCCGATCCCAACGACAGCCCGGTGCGCTGGGCCGAATATCGCGCCCTGGTGGAGCGCCCGCGCTTCGCCGCGGTGTTCACCGCGCACCCCACCTTCGCCTTGCCGCTCGCGGTGGGTCACGCTTTGGCCGAGGCCGCCTGCGGCCGTCCCGCACCGGCCTTCGCCTCGCACCGGCCACCGCCGATCACGCTGGCCGAGGAATACGAACAGGCCGGCGCCGCCATCGCCCGGGGCCGCGACGCGATCGACCATTTCAACGCCGCATTGCTGTCGGTGGCGCGCTCCGCCTGGCCGGATCGCTGGACCGAACTGAACCCGCGGCCGGTCATTCTCTCCACCTGGGTTGGCTACGATACCGACGGGCGCACCGATATCGGCTGGTGGGACACGCTGCGGCTGCGGCTGGACATAAAGCAGCGACAGCTTGCCCGTCTGCACGACCAACTGGCCCGCCTGTCCACGCCCGAGCCGCTGCTGACCCGCACGAGCGACGCCATGCAAGCCGTGGCGGCGCAGCTTGCCGCCTGTCCGGACGCGCCGGACCCGCCGCGCGTCGCTGCCTTCGCCCAGGCGCTGGTCGGCCGGCGCGACGCGGCGATGACCTCGCCGGAGCCGCTGTTGCCGTTGTTCGGCGCGGCGATCGAGGCCGCCGTTGACGACCAGGCGCGCCTGGATCTGTGCGTGGCCCGCGCCGGGCTGGTGTCGCACGGCTTGGCGCTGGCACACACCCACACGCGGCTGAACGCGGCGCAGATCCATAACGTGGTGCGGCAGCGCCTGGGCATCGCCGACCCGCCGGAGGACCCCGCGCATCGCCGCGCGCTGTTCGCCGCGATCAACACCGCGCTCGACACGGTGCGGCCGGTGCCGGTGGATTTCGGCGCGCTGCTGGCCGAGCAAGCCTCGGCGGCGCGGCTGATGATGACGGTGGCACAGATCCTGAAGCACGTGGATGGTTCCACCCCGGTCCGCTTCCTGATCGCCGAGACCGAGACCGGCTATACCCTCCTCGCCGCGCTATGGCTGGCCAAGCTGTTCGGCATCGCCGACCGCATCGAGATTTCCCCGCTGTTCGAGACGGCGGACGCGCTGGAGCAGGGGGCGGCGGTGCTGGAGGAAGCGCTGCGCAGCCCGCATTACCGGGCCTACCTGCGCGACACCGGGCGGCTGGCGCTGCAATTCGGCTATTCCGATTCCGGGCGCTATGTCGGGCAACTCGCCGCAAGCTACCTGGTCGAGCGGCTGCGGCTGAAGATCGCCGCCATGCTGGAACGCCACAACGTCAGCGGGGTCGAGGTGATCCTGTTCGACACGCATGGCGAGAGCATCGGCCGCGGCGCGCATCCAGGCTCGCTGGCCGACCGGCTGAAATACCTCTCGCCCACCGCGTCGCGCCAGGCGCTGAACCGCGCCGGGCTGGCGGTGCGCGAGGAAAGCGCGGTCCAGGGCGGCGACGGCTACCTGCTGTTCGGCACGCCGGAACTGGCGCTGGCCACGATCACCCGCATCGCCGAGCAAACCTACCATCCGGCAGCGGGTCCGATCGAGGATCCGGTCTATGCCGATCCGGATTTCGCTGCGGACTTCTTCGCCACTGTGCGTGCCGGCATGGAGGCCCTGGTCGAGGACGCCGGCTACGGCTCCCTGCTCGGCGCCTTCGGTCCGGCATTGCTCGACCGCACCGGATCGCGGCCGTCGGCGCGGCAGTCGGACGGTGTGGCCGGCGCGGCGCGCATCCGCCACCCGCGCGAGCTGCGCGCCATTCCGAACAACGCCATCCTGCAGCAGCTCGGCTGGTGCGCCAACACGCTGCAAGGGATCGGCGCGGCGGCGGCGCGGCATCCGGAGACCTTCGCGGAGATGCACGCCAGGAGCCGGCGGTTCCGCCGCGCCATGGACCTGGCGACGCACGGCCTGGCGCATTCCGACATCGACGTGCTGCGCGCGGTGATCGCGACGCTGGACCCCGGCACCTGGCTCGATCGCGCCGCGCACACCGCGGCGGTGGGACGCCGCGAGGCGCTGGTCGGCGTGGCGCGCGCGCTGGAGCGGCTGGACATCTGGGCCGCGGCGCAGTCGATGTTCCGCCGCATCCAGGCCGACCACCTGGCGCTGCGCAACGCCTGGCCGGATGCGCCGCGCATGGCGACGCGCGAGGTGCTGCTGCACGCGCTGCGCCTGGCGCTGGTGCACCGCATCTGGCTGCTGTCGGCCGAGATTTCCGATTTTTCCCCGCGCCACGGGGTCACTCGGCCGGTGTTGGAGGCGGCGATCCTGCGGCTGGACATCGAGGCGGCGCTGGACGTGCTGGCGGAAATCTTCCCCGCCGCGCCGGACCCGGCCGCCGAGTGCGACTACGCCGAGCCGGCGGCTCCGCGCGGCTCCGCTGCCTATGCCCGCGAACATGCGGAAATCTTCGCGCCGATGCGGGCGCTGTTCGGCATGGTGCGGGAGATCGCCACGGCGGTGACGCATGAGGTGGGGGCGTTCGGGTAGGGCGCAACAGCGTTGCGCCAGGCGTAGCAGCCTGCCTGGATGTCGCATTCGCAAGAGTTCCAAGCCGCCATCGTGGTCGAGTATCCCCCGCGGCTGCCACCGCCCCCGTTCTGGCGGACCCGATACGATGACCGGGAAGTGAGGGCCCGCCCCGACCGGGCTGACATCACCGCGGCCGATATCCTATATGCAATGGCGCAACCGGCCCGGACGGCGCAGCGGCCGGATGGTCGGTGGCGACATTGGGCATGCATCGGACGGCGCGGTCGCTGGTTGCGAGTTATGCTCGAGGCCGACCGGCAGACGGTGCACAACGCGTTCCGGGATCGAGGGTTCAAGCCGTGAGCGTCGAGCCGAACATCCGCTACTACCCTGAAACCGACAGCATGGCGATCGAATTACGCCCCTGGCCCAGTGTCGCTTCTGCTGATCCGGCGGCGATCGGCGGCGAGGATGCGGGGACTGATCTGGTGATCCATTACGCCGCTGACGGACAACCATGGCTTTGGGAAATCGAGCATGCTTCGACGCACCCGGAGCACCTCGCCGCGGCGCTGGAGCAAATCCGCCGGTTGGGTGCTCTGGCCGCATAGCATTGTCTGTCGCCACGCCGCTCCCATCTGGGGCAGCATGAAACCCGTCACTTGAGGCGCGAAACCCGCGCGAGGACCGACCCAATGCCGCTGGACCAGCCCGCCGTCGAATCGCTGCCCTGCATCGAAGCCCCACTCACCTACCTGGCGAAGATGGCCGGGCGGGCCCGCACCTACACCTACGATCCCGGACCGGGCATCCCGCGCAGCAACCTCGAATACGACACGCACACGATGCCGATCCGCGACATGCGTCCGGTGGCGCATGTCGCGTCGCTCGACCGCGAGGGTTTCGCGCTGGTCGAACACCGCAGCGCGGCGCGCGACCTCTATGACGAAGCCGAATTGCGCGGCGTGTATTATCCCGAGGCCGAGACGCTGCTGGCATCGATAACCGGCGCCCACCGCGTGATGGTGTTCGACCACACGATCCGCCGCCGCACGCCCGGCGTGGAGGATCGCACGCCGGGCATCCCTCGCCTGCCGGTGGCGCGCATCCATGGCGACTACACCGAGATCTCCGGACCGCAGCGCGTGCGCGACCTGATGGGCGAGGAGGCCGAGGCGCTGTTGCGCCGCCGCTTCGCCATCGTGAATGTGTGGCGCCCGATCCGCGGTCCGCTGCGCGACGCCCCGCTCGCGGTGTGCGATGCCGGCAGCGTTGCGCCGGCCGACTGGGTGCCGCAGGACCTGGTGTATCCCGATCGCACCGGTGAAATCTTCGCGCTGACCTACAACCCGGCGCATCGCTGGTATTACGCGCCGGCAATGCGAACTGACGAGGTGCTGCTGCTGAAATGCTTCGATTCCGCGAAGGACGGCCGCGCGCGCTTCATGCCGCATACCGCGTTCGAGGATCCCACGACGCCGCCGCATGTGTTGCCGCGCGAGAGCATCGAGCTGCGCGCGCTGGTGTTTTTCGATCCCTGAGGCGGGATCGTTCCCCGGGCGCGGATTGAGCCTGGGTGGAAGGTCGGTTGCCGGCACGCAAGCGGACAACGCATGTTGTGCGGCAACGCTTGTCCCTCCGCCCACAGCTACCAGTGCATTTCCACCCTGACTGCAAACCCGCGCCATGCCACCTGTCATTGCCAGCGGAGCGAAGCAATCTCCCGCCTGACAAGCCGAACCCTGCGTCACCGGGCGGGAGATTGCTTCGTCGCTCCGCGCCTAGCAATGGCAGTCGCATGGCTGGCATTTTCCAGTCAGGGTGGAAATGTTCTAGCCTCCCCACCCCGAGGAGACCGACCCATGTCCGTCGTCGAAACCGAACGTCACGGCCAAATCCTGATCGTGCGCATGAACCGGCCCGAGCGCCTCAACGCGCTCAGCCACGAGATGCGTTCCCTGCTCGCCGAGACCTGGGCCGCGTTCCGCCACGACAATGCGCTGGAAGTCGCGATCTTCACCGGCGCCGGCCGCGCGTTCTGCGCCGGTGAGGACATGAAGGAATCGCTGCAGAACGGCACCCCGGGCGGGCGGCGTCCCGCCATCGAAGACCCGTTCATGTCCGGCGCCCTGGAAAAGCCGGTCATCGCCGCGGTCAACGGCTTCGCCATGGGCGGCGGCTTCATGCTGGTCGAGCGCACCGACCTGCGCGTCGCCGTGCGCGATGCCATCTTCGAAGTCTCGGAAGCCAAGCGCTGGTTGCTCGGCGGCTACAACCACGGCCACCTGGCCAACCTGGCGTTCCCCGTCGCGATGGAAATGGCGCTCGGCTTCCGCTTCACCGCCGAGCGGTTTCATGAGCTCGGCTTCCTCAACCGCCTGGTGGAACCCGACCAGTTGCTGCCCTCCGCGCTCGCCATGGCGGAGCACCTGCTGACCCTGCCGCCGGCGTCGCGGGTGAACACGGTGCAGATGATGCGCGCGATGCGCCCGGCCCCGACCCCGGAACAACAACGGCTGGCGGCGGCGCTGCACGAGCATGGGGCGAAGAGCGACCTGATGGAATCGCGGGCGGCGTTCGCGGAGAAGCGGGCACCGCGGTTCAAGGGCTGGGACGATCCGCGGGATCGCTACCGGCCGCCCACGCTCGACACGCCGTAGCGGCGACCGACGGCGGGGCGTGCGGCGGCGACGGTGGGATCGGCAATGCACCAGACCTCGCGCGGAAGTCCGATATCCGCCATTCTCTCAAGATGAATGCCACCGCCCCGCTCAATCCCCCGCCTCCGGTCGGGGGCAATCTTTTCACCGATTACTTCCTGCGCGAGGGCATGCCGCAAACCGCGGAATGGCGTGCCCTCGATCCTGTTGAACTCGTACGAATCGCGGACGCGATGCGCGGCTGTTGGCGCGCCCTCGCGGCCATGTCGGCACCCAACGAAGCCGCCACCGAACGCACGCTGATCGAGCCGGCTTTCGCATTGCTCGGCTGGGACTTTCTGCCGCAGCAGTCACCGGACACCAGGCGGCGCGACATCCCGGACGCGCTGCTGTTCCGCACGCCGGCGGCGAAGGCGAAGGCCGCCGCGACCGGGGACCCGCGCGGCCGTTACGCTGAAGCGACCGTCGTGGTGGAGAACGAGGCGCGCGACACACGGCTGGACCGCGCCAGCGGCAACAGCGGTACGCCGGCTTCGCAGATCCTGCGCTACCTGGCGCTCGCCGAGCCGGCCAGCGGCGGCGCCGTGCGGTGGGGCCTGCTGACCAACGGCCGCTACTGGCGGCTTTACTGGCACGCCGCGCGCAGCCGCGCGGAAGGTTTCGTCGGCTTCGATCTGCCCGGGATTCTGGACGGAGTCGGACGTGGCGATGCCGCGGCCACCGACCAGTTCCGCACCTTCGTGCTGTTGTTTCGTCGCGCGGCGTTCGACCCCACGGGACCCAGTGGCGCAACCTTCCTTGATGCCGCGCTCGCCGAAGGCCGGCGTTACGAGGAACGCATCACCGCCGCCTTGTCCGACGCGGTGTTCAAACGTGTGTTCCGCCCGCTGGTGCAGGCGATCGCCGCCCACGACCCCCAACGCAGGCCGCAGGACACCAGCTGGCGCCAGCAGGTGAAGGACGCCGCCCTCATCCTGCTCTACCGCCTGCTGTTTCTGCTCTATGCCGAGGACCGCGAGCTGCTGCCAGTTCGCCATCCCGGCTACGCCGGATATGCGCTGCGCCAACTCAGACAGGAAGCAGCAGCGGCGCACGACGAACGCCGCCCGCTGTCCGGCACCGCGACCCGCTTCTGGACCGCCTTGGTCGAACTGTTCGGGGCAATCGCCGAGGGCGACCCGCACCTCGGCCTGCCCCCATACAACGGTGGCCTGTTCGACACGGCCGCCGCGCCGTTGTTGACGCGCATTCGCTTGCCTGACGACGCGCTGGGAAAGCTGCTGGATGAACTGTCGCGCGAGGAGGCCGGCGGCGCACGCCGCCTGATCAATTTTCGTGATTTGTCGGTGCAACATCTCGGCTCGATCTATGAACGCCTGCTGGAATTTGATGTGGTGGTTGACGCCGCCGGCATCGACGTGCGGTTGAATCCCTTCGCGCGCAAGAACAGCGGCTCGTACTACACGCCGGATGAGCTGGTGCGGCTCATCATCCGCCGCACGATAGGACCGCTGATTGATGAACGGCGGCGTGAGTTCGCCGACTGGGTGGACCAACTCGCATCCGACCGCGGACCCAGGGCGCAGCGTCTCAAGAAGTTGCGGGAGCATGATCCGGCGCAGGCATTCCTGTCGTTGCGCGTGCTCGATCCCGCGATGGGATCCGGCCACTTCCTGGTGTCGCTGGTCGATTGGCTCACCGACCAGGCGCTGACCGCGCAGCAGGACGCCGCGGCATCGGTCGCCTGGGCAGACTACCGCTCGCCGCTGAGCGACACGATCGAACGCATCCGCGGCCACATCGAGGGCGAAGCCAATCAACACGGCTGGGAAGTGCGCGACGAGCATCTGGACGATCGCCACCTGGTGCGGCGCATCGTGCTCAAGCGGGTGATCTACGGCGTCGATCTCAACCCGATGGCGGTCGAACTGGCGAAGCTGTCGCTCTGGCTGCACTCCTTCACCGTCGGTGCGCCGCTGTCGTTCCTGGATCATCACCTGCGCTGTGGCGATTCGCTGTTCGGCGAATTCGTGCATGGGGCGGAGGACTGGCTGCGCGCCAAGGGCCGCACGCTGCGCCGCGATTCCGTCGTCGCCGCGCGCAATGCCGCCGCCGGCATGCAGATGGTCGAGACATTGACCGACGCCGACATCGCCGAGGTGAACCAGAGCAAGGCCACGTTCGGCGGCGTCGAGGAAGCCACCTTGCCGCTGTATCGCTTCCTCGATCTGGTGCATGCCGAGCGGTGGCTTGACCCGCCGCGCGACGGGCCGGAGAGCCGCGCGCTGGCCGCACTGTACGACGGGTTGATTGGCGATCCGGTGCAGCTTGCCGCCGGTGCGGCCCAGCCCGCGGGTCCGCGCGCAACGCGCGACGCCGCCACCAGGTTTCTGGTGCGCGTGCGGGAGCTGACCGGCGAGCGGCGCTTCCTGCACTGGCAGGTGGCGTTTCCCGGCGTGTGGGACGATTGGGAGAGCGTCACGCCGCGTGGCTGCTTCGACGCGGTGATCGGCAACCCGCCATGGGACCGGATCAAGCTGCAAGAGGTGGAATGGTTCGCCGCGCGGGTTCCCGAGATCGCGCTGTCGCAGCGTGCGTCCGATCGCAAGACGCTGGTGAGCGCGTTGCTGAAACGCGGCGGCGACCTGGCGGCGGATCATGCTCGCGCGGCCTGGGCGGCCGAGGCGGCGGCACGCGTCGCCCGTGCTTGCGGCGACTATCCCCTGCTCGGCGACGGCGACGCGAACGTGTACTCGCTGTTCGTCGAGCGTGCGTCGCATCTGGTGAAACCGGACGGCATCGTCGGGCTGCTGGTGCCCAGCGGCATCGCCGCCGACAAGGGCGCGGCGAAGTTCTTTTCGGGACTGTCGTCCGACGGCCGGCTGTCCGCGCTGTTCGACTTCGAAAACCGCCGAACCCGTGTGAAGCACGGCCCGTTCTTCCCCGACATCGATTCGCGCTTCAAGTTCTCCGCACTGATCTTCGGTGGGGCTGACCGGCGCTTCCTGTTCGCCGATTGCGCGTTCTTCCAGCAGGACGCCGACGAGGCGGAGGCCAACGTCGTTGCACTGACACCGGCCGACTTCGCCGCTGTCAATCCCAATACGGGCACCGCACCGGTGTTCCGCACGCGGCGCGACGCCGAGATTACCGTCGATATCTACCGGCGGCTCCCCGTGCTGGTGGATCGTCGCGGCATGGCGCCGAAGCAGGTATGGCCGGTACGGTATCTGCGCATGTTCGATATGACCAACGACTCGGGACTGTTCCGCGCCGCCGCGGAACTTGAGCAGCAGGGGGCGTACCGTGTCGCGGGCAATCGCTGGCGCAAGGGCAAGGCCGAATGGCTGCCGCTATACGAAGGCAAGATGGTGCAGGCGTTCGATCACCGCGCCGCGTCGGTGTCCGTGAATCCGAAGAACCTCAACCGGCCGGCGCAACCGGAACCCGTGACACTGCCGCAGCATGGCGATCCTGCATGGTCGCCCACGCCGCAATTCTGGGTCCTGGCAACCGAGATTTCACTGCCTGACGGCATCACCTGGATGATTGCGTTCAAGGATATAACCAGTCCGACGAACATGCGAACGATGATCGCAGCTGCGATACCTCGGGTGGCCTGCAGCAACAAGCTTCCAATCCTTGTCCCCGATATGCCCGACCAAGTAGAGACACGCGCGACAGCCTCCGCGGCGGGCCAGACCTGTGTGGCTTCGACCCCGAATCGCTACGGGAGTCAGGCACCACTACTGCTCGCGAATCTGAATTCGATGGCCCTTGATTTCGTCGCTCGGCAAAAAGTTCATGGAACGACGCTGAATCTTTTCATCGTCGAACAGTTGCCCGTCGTCCCCGTTGCGTCGTTTGCCAAGAAGATCGGCCCAGCCACCGCCGAATCCCTCATCCGCGACCATGTGCTGCGCCTCACCTACACCGCGCACGACATGGCCGGGTTCGCCGCCGATCTCGGCCACACCGGCCCGCCCTTCGCCTGGGACGAGGAAGCACGCCTGCATCTCCGCGCGCGGCTCGACGCGCTGTTCTTCCTGCTCTACGGCCTCGACCGCGACGCCGCGCGCTACATCCTCTCAACCTTTCCGATCGTGCGCGAGGAGGAGGCAGCCCGCTACCAAGGCCGGTTCCGTTCCCGCGATCTCATCCTCGGTTACATGGCCGCCTTCGCAGCCGGCGATCCTGCGACGCGTGTCGCCGGCTGATCGTCCGCCACACTTATTCCAAGCACCCGGTCCGGCCCCACCGCGACACTACTGCCCTGTGTCGCTGGTATTGCGGAGATCGCTCCGCACGGACGGTTTGCGGCGACAAACGGCGGCGCTCACGATCCGGTCTTGCTGGCGTGGAGCGGTCATGTCGGATAACGCCATGCGGTCCGTGCGGGCCGTTCTGTCGCAAGCATTTAACACGGAGACCACGAAGAACCACGGAGCGGCACGGAGCATCTTAGACGACAAATCGCCGCAGGCCGTCCTTCAACAGCCGGGCATGGAAATTGAACAGCAGGCCGAGGCGCAGGCCGCTCATGCGAAGGTAGGTCAGGACCTGAGCGTCATGCGCCGGCAGGATATTCGCAACAGTTTTGAT
Organism: Acetobacteraceae bacterium; assembly: GCA_035535035.1. Classification (GTDB taxonomy): domain Bacteria; phylum Pseudomonadota; class Alphaproteobacteria; order Acetobacterales; family Acetobacteraceae; genus JASHVB01. Next base: position 63,962 of record DATLQW010000188.1, on the reverse strand, counting down.
TTCAATGATCAGTTGCCGATCCACAAGAATGTCGGCGCGGAACCCTTCGTCGAACTGGACGCCTTTGTAGGTCACCGGAATTCCGGCTTGCCGTTTGAAGGCAATTCCCGCTTGCTCCAGCTCATGGCAGAGGCAGCCTTGATAAACGGATTCCAGCATGCCCGGTCCGGTCAGCCGGTGCACTTCGATGGCCAGCCCGATGACTCGTCGGTCAATTCGCGCGCAAGCAACATTTAGTGGCACCTCCGTGCTGCTCCGTGGTTCTCCGTGTCCTCCGTGTTAAATGCTCGATCTTAAGAAACGCTGAACCCCGAGGACCAAACGGCATCCCCCCCCCCGACCCAACCGAGCGCCGGAGTCGATCTTGCGCGGGCGCTGACGGCGGCATCTATCCAGCGGGCAGCCAGCAGAATCATCGACGCAGGGCACCAGGCGAAACGGCCGCGCACCGCATTTGCCCGCTGTTTCGCCCGGAAAGGTCCGCTTCCCGCGTACCACTCCGCGCCGGCAGGCAGTACGAACTTTCGCCGCCGCCACGCCGGCCGTGCGAACGCCCGGCGGCCGGCGCAAGCAGTGCAGAGCAAGACCCCCTGGCAAGCAACAAACCCCTTGAGGGAGGGGGAGTCTCCTGCCTCCCGCCTCCTGCCTCCTGCCTTCTGCTTCCCGCACCCTGCGCAGTTTCATTCAGGGCGGGTCGGCCGCCGCCGGCCGGTGGTCGGCTCGCAATGTGAGCGCCAGCCGCGCGGGTGCCTCACTGGACCGCCGCCCTGACGGAAGCCCTTTGTTGGTCAGTGGCTTCCGGGCTATGGTTGTGCCAGCGTCGGAGGTTTCGAATCGCATGGCAGCCCGTAGTTCCGTCGAGTCCCGCCGCATCGCCTCCCCCGCGCTACGCGCGCTGATGGGCCGCCGCACCGCGGAGCTGGCGGCGCTCGCGCTTGGCGTGCTGGGCCTGGCACTGCTGGTCGCACTGGCCAGCTACGATCCGCGCGACCCCTCGTTCAACACCGCCACCGATCGGCCCGTCAGCAACCTGGCCGGCTCGCTGGGGGCCAGCCTGTCGGACATCCTGCTGCAGGGATTTGGCGTGGTGGGGCTGCTGCCGGGTGTGGCCTTGCTCGCCTGGGCGTGGCGGATCGGCTCGCATCGGGGGGTTGGCAGCCTGGCGGGACGGCTGGCGGCATTGCTGGCCGCCATGCCGGTCTTGGCTGCCATTCTCGCGGCCTCCATTCCGCACGCGCTCGCCTGGCCCACGATCGCCGGCCCCGGCGGCGCCATCGGCTCGTTGCTGGCCGGCTCCGCGCTCGCCGTCGGACGAGGCGTGCTCGGGCCATTCGGCGCGGTCGCGGTGTGGACCGGAGGCGCCGTCCTGGCGCTTTTGCTCACCCTGCTGTCGCTCGGCCTATCGAACGGCGAGTGGCGCGCTGCCGGACGGTTCGCCCGCCGCTCCGCCCGGTTTTCCTATGCCGGCGGGCGCGGCGCCGCCGGGGTGCTGATGTGGGGTGCCCACGGCGTCGGCAGCGCCTCGGGCTGGCTGACGCAATTCGTGCGTCGCGAACCAGGCATGGACGCACCGCCCGCCCCCGGCACGATCGTCAGTCGCACGCCGGTCACGCCGGGTTCCGGCCGGCCGCCTGCCCCCGACTCGGCCCCGCTGCCGCTATCGGTCCGCACCGTCCGCAAGCCCGTCCCGCCCCCGCGCCCGGCGGTCCAGGAGCCCCTTCCGCTGCCCGACGCAAGCTGGCGTTTCCCCCCGCTCTCCCTGCTCAAAGCCGCGCCGGCCCGCGCCGCCACCGGCCCGTCGGAGGAGGCGCTGCAGGCCAACGCGCGGCTGCTGGAGACCGTGCTGTCGGATTACGGCGTGCAGGGCAGCATCGTGGAGATCCGTCCAGGGCCGGTGGTGACCCTGTACGAGCTCGAGCCGGCTCCCGGGATTCGCAGCGCCAGGGTGATCGGGCTGGCCGACGACGTGGCGCGCAGCCTGTCGGTGACCGCGGTGCGCATCGCCACCGTTCCGGGGCGCAATGTCATCGGCATCGAAGTGCCGAACGCCAGGCGGGAAACGGTCTATCTTAGCGAGATATTGGCCTCGGACGAGGTGCAGAAGCATCCCGGCCGGCTCGCGCTGGCACTGGGCAAGGACATCGGCGGCACCGCCGTGGTCGCCGACCTGTCGCGCATGCCGCATCTGATGATCGCGGGCACCACCGGCTCGGGCAAGTCGGTGGGGGTAAACGCGATGATCCTGTCGCTGCTGTACCGGCTGTCGCCCGACCAGTGCCGGCTGATCCTGATCGACCCGAAAATGCTGGAACTGTCCACCTATGAGGGCATCCCGCATTTGATGGCTCCGGTGGTGACGGAGCCGGCCAAGGCGGTCACCGCGCTGAAATGGGCGGTGCGGGAGATGGAGCGGCGGTATCGCGCCATGAGCCAGCTCGGCGTGCGCAACCTGACGGGCTACAACGACCGCGTGGTGCAGGCTCGGGCGAAGGGCGAGGTGGTGACCCGCCGCGTGCAGACCGGCTTCGATCCCGACACCAGCCGGCCCACCTTCGAGGAAGTGCCGCTCGCGCTGGAGCCGTTGCCGCTGGTGGTGGTAGTGGTCGATGAGATGGCCGACCTGATGATGGTGGCCGGGAAGGAGATCGAGCAGGCGGTGCAGCGCCTGGCGCAGATGGCGCGTGCGGCCGGCATCCACGTGATCATGGCGACACAGCGGCCTTCCGTGGACGTGATCACCGGCACGATCAAGGCCAATTTTCCGACGCGCATCAGCTTCCAGGTGATCAGCAAGTTCGACAGCCGGACCATCCTGGGGGAACAGGGCGCGGAGCAGCTTCTGGGGATGGGAGACATGCTGTTCATGCAGGGGGGCGGGCGGATCACGCGCGTGCATGGCCCGTTCGTGTCAGACGAGGAGGTCGAGCAAGTGGTGGCGTTCCTGCGGGAGCAGGGGGAGCCGGCCTATGTCGATGACGTGACCGAACCGGCGGAGGGCGACGATCGGGGCGACACCCTGTCGGGCGGTGGGTTCGGCGGTGCAGGGGACGGGGAGAAGGGGCTGTACGACCAGGCGGTTTCCGTGGTGGCCAGGGAGGGGAAGGCAAGCACGTCGTTCATCCAGCGGCACCTCAACATCGGCTACAACCGGGCCGCCAAGCTGATAGAGCAAATGGAGAAGGCGGGGATCGTCGGTGCGGCCAACCACGTGGGGAAGCGCGAGGTGCTGGTGCGGCGGACGATGGACGACGAGGAGTAATACCAGGCACCCGAAAGGCTGACGTACGCGTGCGGGAACCGAGTACCATGTCGTGCGGCCGGCCGCCTGACGAGTCAATTCGTTGCCGCCTGCGTGCCGGTGCGGCGACGATGAACGTCGATGCGGTGAGGGGCGGAACCTGTCCCGCGGGGCCGGTGCCACTCGTGATTTCGCGGCCGATGATCGAGGCCTGCGCGACCATGCTCGCGCGACCGCTGGGCTATGCGCGAACGGAGGCGGAAGAAAAGGCCTGGCTCCTGGCGGACTATGCGCTAGCCGGGCCGATGCCGGACCGGCCATATCTACCGGTCGGCGCCGGTTCCATGCCGTTCGAGACCGCGCAGCGGCTCAGGGAATCGGTCGAGGCACCGCAGCGGTCCTCGGAAACGGCCAAACTGTTCCACGAGGTGCAGGACGACCGCTACGTGCTGGCGGGACGTGCGGACATCCTGGTCACGGCGGATCTGGATGACTTCATCCGAGGGCCGTCCGTCCGGCTGCAACGGCCCGACGTTGGGCGGTTCCCGTTCAGCGACACGACGCTGGTCATCGCCAAACCGAACTTCGCCACGCATTAGCTGCGGCAGGGGATCGTCTCCGATGCTGCCTTCATCGTCGCGCGACCGGAGGAGTTCCCGCGTGCCATGGGCACGCGCACACTTCTGGTTGATGGTCGAGACGACCGGCGGTGTTGTCGCAATTTGCACGGTCGCTTCCGATCGAGAGCGGTCCTTCACCCTATTGAGGTTCACGAGATGGTAATCGCGCCAGCATGCCCGTTCGAGAATAATTTCGTATGCATCTGGTCCGCCTTCAACTCTAGCGCAATTTTCTCGCATGGCGCATCCAGACAGCCATAGGAAACCTCCATGATCACGGTCCGAAGCTCACCGTAACGAGAGTCCAGCAGTATTGGAGAGCGCGGCATGTTCATATTTACTAATCGCGAGCTGGCCGGCGCATCAAGCTGGGCTGCCGCAACTCGCAGCGCCGTTCCAGGGTGGATGCAGCAATCTGCTCTGCCAGGAAACTCCCCGTCCTGCGAAACAGAACGGGAATCAACAACAATCCTGCGCTTCTCGATTGGTCCAAGCCGTTCGATGGGAAGGCCGTCGCTCGCGAAGTCTTGATACGGAACCGCCATGTTCTTATAGCGTCCACGATCGATCCGCACGATCAGATACGGAAATCGTGCCGACACCATCTACTTATTTCTTAAGATCGACTCAACCGAAGCCGGCACGATACCACGTTTTATATTTGCACGCGAGACTTCACCGACGCGCATGTTCCACTCGAATTCTAACCTCGGCACTGCCCGTCGAAGCATCTGATCCAGAACCTGAAACACCTCCATCAAGACTGATTGATGGCCGCCACGGAAATAGAAGCCGGACTCGCTATTATTCCTGCTCATATGAGGTCTCCGTTCCGAGCAAGGAACCAGAATTGCGAGACAACCCGCGCCCTCAGCCCGCGAGCTGGAAACCTCAAGAAATTCCAGGCCCGGAATCGGTGGGCTAATTAACTCATGAACTGCATGCTTAATGCTATTTCTGAAGGCAGTAATCTGCGCAATGGGTTTCGTTTCCACCAGGCAGTCAACGCCATCATTATCGCGCGCGTCAACCCCCCCAAAGGAGGAGTCCGCCGTCAGAATTCGCGAAGGTGCTTAGCGCCTTTCCCAACCCCTTCCTATCATTACGATCAGGCATTACGATCAGGCTTCGGCGTCGTTGGTACCGCCTTCAGCTTGCAATCGAAATGCAAAGTCTCCGCTTGCCGTTCTTCAATACAGCGTTCGATTGCTGCTTCGCCATTCATCAACAATTCCTCGAAGAATCCGACCATGTCAACTCCATTCGTTCAAGTCGGGCATTCCTTGGCGGGCGAGCCGGCTTCTGGCGCCGCCCGAGCGTTGGCGCGTTGGGCATGAACCTCTGCTGCCCACCCGTCGCAGGCACTCGAGCCGACCCGCCGGCCCCACCTCACCCCCGCGCCTCCCGCGCCAGCCGGATCAGCTCGCGCCGCACGTCCTCCGTATCGCCCGTCGGCGCCGACCACGCCACCCGCACCACACGCTCGCCGCACGCCAGGTCGCAGCCATCGACATCCACCCCGACCATCCGCCACGCCCCCGGCGCCCGTGCGATGGCCGCCATCGCGTCCGGATGATCGGCGTTGCAATGCGCGACGATATCCGCCTCCGCCGCCGCGATCGCCGCTACCGCCGACGGTTCGGGCGCCAGGTCCACCGCGCGCAGCCGCGCCGCCCGGGCGAACCCGCCGACATACAGCCCGTTCACCGGCCGAATGCGCCACAGCGCGAAATCGCCGAACCCGGCATACAGCGCGGCGTAGGGATGCACTGCCAGATACCGCGCCTTCAGCGCCGCATCCACCACCGTCTCGGCCAGCCCGGTCACCGTTACCCGAGGCGCCGTCTGCGCATTGGCGCCCGTCGCCACCCCGCACACCAGCAAGGAGCAGCGCGGATCGTCGCGCAGGTGCCGCGTGTGCTCCGACAGATCGGACAGCAGCAGCAGGGCGGACAAGTCCGGTGCGGTGGCCGGCGTCACCAGCGACGCGAAGGGCTGGCCCTGCATCGAGCTTGCCAGCGTCCCCACGCGCACCGCGCGGAGCAGCTTGCGGGCGGCCCAGGAGGGCGTCTCCGGCAGCGCCTCGGCGGGCCGGTCGGCCAGTGCCTCCGCGGGCGGGCCGGGCGGCGGCTCGCCGGGCGTGTCCGCCAGCGTGCCGTCGGACATCACTCGACCGCCTCGCCCGGGCGGCGGGCCACCAGGGCGCTCGACTCGATCACCTCAGTCAGCCGTCCGTCCGGCGCCATGTCGCGGACCAGCACCGCGATGTCGCGCTCCAGGTCCGCGGCGCGGTCGCCTAGCCGCGCCGGCGTGGTCCCCGACATGGAAAACGCGCGATCGACCAGCCGCCCCGCGTCCACCTCCCCCTGCGCGAACACCGAGTGCGCCTCGACGCAGCGGAACGCCGAGGCCAGCAGGAAAGCCTCGTGGCGCACCCACCCCACGCCGGACGCGCCGTTCGGTCCCACCCGGTCGCCGGCATCGCCACCATGGCGCCGGCGCAGCTCCCGGAATTGGTCCGCCCAGGCATTGACCGGCACCGCGGCGTGCCCGGTATGGAACAGCGCGACGGCGCCGCCCGGCTCGACCAGCGCATCCAGCCGGCGCAGCGTCGCCGCGCGATCCATCCAATGGAACGAGCGCCCCATTGCCACCAGGCGGAAGCGCCCGAGCGACGGCGCCAGGTCGCCGGAGCCGCCCGCCACCAACCGGATATTGCCAATGCCGGCGCAAAACTCCGCCGCTACGCGCAGCATCTCCGGTTCGGGGTCCATCGCCGCCACCTCTCCCGCCAGCGGCGCGAAGGCGCGCGCCAGCACACCCGGACCGCAGCCCAGGTCCAGCACCGCATGGTCCCGCCGCAGGCCGACCAGCGACGCCACGCGCCGGATCAGCAGGCCGGCATACTCCGGCCGCCCGGCCAGATAGTGCGCGGCGGCGCTGCGGAAGCGGCCGGAGGACTCGCCGCCGCCGGGGAAAATCGCCATCTTTCGTTCACCTCCCGTCCGCAATGCGCCACAATCGCGTGGCAAGAGGCCATCCCAGCAGATCGGAACCGCGGCATGAGCGTAGCCCCGAAGGACCACTCCACGAAGCAGACGATCGCCCTGGTGGACGACGACCGGAACATCCTCACCAGCGTGCAGATGACGCTCGAGCAGGAGGGTTTCCAGGTGCGGACTTATACCGACGGGGAGAGCGCGTTGCAGGGCCTCACCGCCCGTCCGGCCGATCTCGCGGTGCTGGACATCAAGATGCCGCGCATGGACGGCATGGAGCTGCTGCAGCGCCTGCGCCAGCGCAGCTCCATGCCGGTGATCTTCCTGACCTCCAAGGACGAGGAGGTGGACGAGCTGATGGGCCTGCGTCTCGGCGCCGACGACTACATCACCAAGCCGTTCTCCCAGCGTCTGCTGATCGAGCGCATCCGCGCCCTGCTGCGCCGCAACGAAGCCAGCCGCGCGGAAGGCTCCGGCGCAACCCCCGGGGGGGTGATGACCCGCGGCGACCTGACGCTGGACGAGACCAGGCACCAGTGCATCTGGAAGGGCGAGGACATCCAGCTCACGGTCACCGAATTCCTGCTGATGAAGGCGCTGGGCGCGCGCCCCGGCATGGTGAAAAGCCGCGACCAGCTCATCGACGCGGCATACGGCGAGAACATCTACGTCGATGACCGAACGATTGACAGCCACGTGAAGCGGATTCGCAAGAAGTTCCGCGCGGTGGACGACAGTTTCAACCAGATCGAGACGCTGTACGGCATCGGCTATCGCTACAAGGAGCACTAGGTGCCCGACGGGGCTTCCCTCAGCGCGCTGGCGCCGCCGGCGGCGAGCCAAACCAGGCGGTTTCGCCCGCGCCTTGTGTCGCCCCTGCTGCGCCGCATCCTGCTGGTGAACGCCCTGCCGCTGGTGCTGCTGGTCGCCGCGCTGCTGTACCTCGATCAATACCAGAACGGACTGCTGGAGGCGCAGGTTTCCGCGTTGCGCGAGCAGGCACGGGTGTTCGCCGGCGCGCTGGGGGAGAGTGCGGTTTCGGTAACGGATCCGAACGACCCCAGCCTTATACCGGACGTGGCGCGGCCGCTGCTGTACCGGCTCACCGACCCGACGCCGGATGCCGACGCCAAGCTGTATGCGCCGGACGGCACGGTGATCGCCGATTCGCGGGTGCGCGAGGGACCCGGCGGCGCGGTGAACGCCGAGCCGCTGCCGCCGCCGGTGGATTACGGCCCGGTGCTCAACGTGGTCGGCTGGCTGTACGACCGGGTGTTGTCGCTGCTGCCGCACGACCAGCCGATCCCCTTGGAGGAAGCCGCCCCGGGTGCCGGCCTGGAGTGGCAGCCGAACGTGAAGGACGAGCTGCGGCTGAACAGCTCCGGGCAGAGCCGGGAGATGCCGCCCTATATCCGCCGCACCAAGGACGGCCAGTTGCTGGTCACCGTGGCCGAACCGGTGGAGCATGACCGCCACACCGTCGGCATCGTGCTGCTGACGCGCGAGGCGCGCGAGGTCGATGCCAGCCTGTTCGCCGTGCGCATCTCGATCCTCGGACTGTTCTGCCTGGCGCTGGCGCTGACCGTGCTGCTGTCGTGGTATCTTTCGCGCACCATCGCGCGGCCGATCCTGCTGCTGGCCGGTGCGGCGCGGGAAATGCGGGAAGGCCAGGGGCGGGCCGGCAGCGTGCCGCACAACCTGCTGGCGCGGCGTGACGAGGTGGGCGCGCTGGCCTCCGCGCTGTCCGATTCGGCGGAGGCGCTGTGGGCTCGGATGGACGCCATCGAGCACTTCGCCGCCGACGTCGCGCACGAGATCAAGAACCCGCTGTCGTCGATCCGCAGTGCCATCGAGACGCTGCGCCGCGTCGAGGACCCGGTGCGGCAGCGCCAGTTGCTGACCATCATCGCACAGGACGTGACGCGGCTGGACCGGCTGATCACCGACGTGAGCGACGCCTCGCGGCTGGACGCCGAACTGTCGCGCATTACCGCGGAACGCGTCGATGTGGTGCCGATGCTGCACGCGTTGCGCGAGCTGGACGAGGCGACGCGCGACACCGACAACGACCCGGAATTGCTGGTGGAGGCGCCGCCTGGGGGCCTCATGGCGTGGGCGGCGGAGGACCGGCTGGTGCAGGTGCTGCGCAACCTGGTCGCCAACGCGCAGTCGTTCAGCCCGCCGCGGGGGCTCATCTGGTTGCGTGCGCGCGAGGCCGGCGGCCTCGTGGAACTGTCGGTCGAGGACGAGGGGCCCGGCATTCCGGAGTCCAATCTGGAGCATGTGTTCGACCGGTTTTATTCCGAACGCCCGAAGAGCGAACGGTTCGGCGAACATTCCGGCCTCGGCCTGTCGATCAGCCGGCAGATCGTCGAGGCGCTGCACGGGCGGATCGGTGCCGAGAACCGGCGCGACGCGTCGGGTAAGGTGCTCGGGGCGCGCTTTGTGGTGCGGCTGCCGAAGGCATAGACGGGGCCGGCATGACGGAAGACGTGTTGCGGGACCGGCATGGATTGCCACCCTTTGTTCAATCGCCCCCTGTACTACTATTGCCCTGAGTCACTCATCATGTGGGGACCAGCCGGAGCGGTCGATCGGACTGCCGTGTCAGGCTCTGCCAACGGGGATTTGCGGTCGGCACGAATCGGTACGGCGGGGCCAGCCATGCTCTGGCCCCGGTCGTTCAGGCATAGCAGACATGGTGCGCCCGGATCGCGGGCGGCCCGGTCGGCGGACCTGTGGCGGTACGTGCGAAGACCTGCCGGCGGAACGCAGGCGGCCGTGCAGGCTCGGCTTCCGAACGCACGATGTTCCTGGGTGCCGGCGAGGGAGCTGCGGCAGCCGCCTGCGGCGACAGCAGCAAGGCCATTGCCGCGGCTGCGGGAGTGGCCACGGTCTCACCGATTATCCCCGGCAAGATGTTGGGGTTTTCCCACCACTGCAGCCCGCACGGCCTGGCGCCGGCGCGGAACCCCTTCGTGCTGCCGCCAAACGCCACGATGGTGCGGGCCAGGTACGGCCAGTCCGGGTGGCCCGGCCCGATGCCGCGGCGCTGGCACATCCAGGCGATGGCGTTGCCGAACGGGCCGCGGGTCGATGCGGCGAGGGCCTGCGCCGAGGCCGGCGGCAGGTCCGGCCGGTCGTGCCACCAGGATGGCAGCCGGGAGCGGCCCGAGCACGTGGCAAGCATGCGCTCGAGCATGAAGCGGATGACCAGCGCGAGGAGATGGGCGACCCACTCGGGCAGGCGCGCGGGCGCGTCCAGGGCGGCCCGATCCGCATCGGGGGCACAGGCGTCGGCCGGAGTCGTGAGTGGATCGTGCATCATGGCGGGACGGATAGAGGGTGGCCTTTCGTGGCGGGTTGCGTCGTGCGCATGGCGTGTAGCATGGCGGGGGGTGTGTGTCAATAGGAATAACTGGATATGTCAGAGATACGCACGCACACGCGCCGCGGATGTGGCGAGGCTCGCCCGGTGGAGTGGCCCGGTGGATTGGTTCGTGCGGCGGCCCGGTGGATCGGTTCGTGCGGCGGCGCGGGCAGAGCGGGCGGTTTCCACAGGTACTGCCGGCGTTGCCGGAGCAAGCGGTTCAGAGATTGACCGCAGAATCAGTGACGGGCGGCAGTAGTGCCCGGGGTTGCAGTGTCGCTGCCAGCCGCGGTGATGAGTCCGTCCTTACGAATAAGACGAGGCCGGAAAAGGGACAGCCGGTTGCATGCCCTTTTGGCCCGGAGGGCAGGTTGCCGGGCTGGGCGGACTGACCGCGTTCACCGCTTGCGGTGGCGCGGTCGCGGAGGCAGAATCAGGGTGTGATTTATTCATGTGTCTCAGGGGTGGGGTTCAGTCCACCCCCTTCGGCGCCCCATTCACATACAGCGCCAACACATCCCGTACCGCACGGTTCAGCGGCGTCGGCACGCCGGCCCGCGCGCCCAGTTCCACCACCGCACTGCTCAACCACGGCAATTCGAGCCGGTTGCCGCGCGCCAGGTCGCCCTGCATCGACGCGGTCATCTGCGGCGGCAACGCCTCGATGAACGCCATCCGCCGGTCCGCGTAGTCCTCTGGCAGTGCCATGCCGAGCGCGCGCCCCACCGCGACCGCCTCGCGCACCACATCCAGCAAAAACCCGCGCGCCTGCGGATTGGCGCGGATCGGGCCGATGGTCGAGCGCATCGTGCTGGTGACCGCCGACATGCCAACCAGGAACACGAATTTCTGCCAGATCGCCAGGCCGATATCATCGGCGATCTCGGCTTCGATGTCCGCTGCGGTGCAGGCCGACAGCAATGCCTCGACCCGCGCGGACCGCCGGTTGTCCAACTCGCCGAAGATCAGCTTCGCCATGGTGCCGGTGTGGGCGATGACACCCGGGCTGGCGATGGCGACGCCGATCTGTCCGACCCCGCCGACAACGGCCTCGCGTCCGAGAACACCCGCCAGCACGTCGTCCTTGCCGACGCCATTCTGAAACGACACCACCGCGGTACCTGGCCGCAGCAGCGGCTTCACCGCGATTGCCGCCGCCTCGGTGTCCCATAGTTTCACGCCGATGATCACCACGTCCGCCGGCGCCAGCGCCGATGGATCGTCGGTCGCCGCCACGTCGCGCAGATGCAGGTCGCCGAGTGCGCTGGTCACGCGCAGCCCGTCTTGCCGGATCGCCGCCAAATGCGCGCCGCGCGCAACGAACGCCACGTCGTTGCCCGCCGCGGCGAGCCGCGCGCCGAAATAGCCGCCGAGGCCGCCGGCCCCCATGATCACAATGCGCATGCGGCGATTGAGCGTGCGCCGGCGCGGCCCGTCAAGTGAGCACGGGAAAGGGAAAGTCCTTCCCCTCCCTCAAGGGAAGGGCGCGGCCTTCCGCGTCTCCTCCGCCACCTCCGCTTCGATCGCCTCCAGCAGCCGGGCCGGGAAATGCGGCGGCACGTTCTGGGTAATGAACACCAGCCGCGTGGCGTGATCGCCGGATGGCCAGCCTGCAAGAAACTCCGGCGGCGCGAACACGTGCTGCACGCCGTGGATCAGTGCCGGCTGCCCCGGCATCTCCGCGACATCGACCAGCCCCTTCACCCGCAGCAACCGAGGGCCGCAATGTTCGGCGAGCGCCTGCAGCAGCAGTGTCAGCGCCAGCGCCGGCATTGGGCGGTCGCGTTGCAGCGTGAATGTCGCGATGCCGTCGCTGTGCCGCGCGCGTTGGAAGGGCGAGCCCGCCCGCGCCGCCGGCAACGCAGCCAGCCGCGCGGTACGCGCTTCCGGGTCGCCGGCGGTGAACAGGAAACCCGGCACGAGGTCCGGCGCCAGCAGCAGCGGGGCGGCGGGATTCAGCATGGCGAGCCGCGACCGCAACGCCACCCCCGGCCCGGCGAGGTCGGTCTTGCTCAGCACCAGCCGGTCGGCCAGCGCGGCTTGACGACGCGCCTCGGGGTGGCGATCCAGCGCGGCCTCGCCGTGCAGCGCGTCCGCCACGGTCAGGACGGTGTCGAGACGATAGCCCCGCGCCACCTCGACGTCGGTCATCAGCGCGTGCAGGATCGGTGCGGGGTCCGCCAGGCCGGATGTCTCGATCAGCACACGATCGAACGCGATCTCGCCCGCGTCGCGCCGGGCCCGCAGGTCCAGCAGCGTCGCCACCAGATCGCTGCGCACGGCGCAGCACAGGCAGCCGGTGGTCAGCGCCAGCAGGGTCTCGTCGCTGGAGGCGATGAGGTTGTGATCCAGGCCGATCTCGCCGAACTCGTTGACGATGACCGCGGTGCGCGCGAAGGCGGGATCGCGCAGCACGCGGCCGATGAGCGTGGTCTTGCCGCTGCCCAGGAAGCCGGTGACGATCGAGACGGGAAGCATCGGACTATTTGCCATTGCGTGACGAACTTGACCCCGGATGGCGGGCACGATCGCCCAAACAATGCAGCCTGGCGATTGCCAGGACCCACGACAAGCAGCGGGCGCCGCTGAAGCACGTCCGGTCATTGTTGCCCTCTCCGACGAAGGATCGCAGTATCGTCGCCGGCCCCGGCAAGTGGACCGCCGGCGCACCGGTCGATGTCATCGGGCCTGACCAGCCTATCTTCAGCAAGACGACGGTCGCACAGCAGGAGGCAGCCAATGGATGCGATGCCGGTGACCACGGCGCCGGACGACAACGTGATCCGCGACGAGGCGACGCTGGAGGCGCTGTACGGCACCGCTTCCGCCGGCGCCATCGCCAAGGAGGTCGATTTCGTCCACGCGCATTACCGTGCGATGATCGCCGCCTCGCCGTTCATGGTGCTGGCGACGAGCGGACCTGGCGGAATGGACGCGTCGCCGCGCGGCGATCCCGCCGGCTTCGTGCACGTCGCGGACGAACGCACGCTGCTGATCCCGGATCGGCGCGGCAACAACCGCACCGATAGCCTGCGCAACATCATCCATGATCCGCGCGTGGCGCTGCTGTTCCTGATTCCCGGTTGCGGCGAGACGCTGCGGGTGAACGGCCGCGCGACGATCTCGGTCGCGCCCGAATTGCTGGCGCGGTTCGAATTCCGCGGGACGCTGCCGCGCTCGGTCATCGTGGTGGCGGTGGAGAGCGTGTATTTCCAGTGCCCGAAGGCGCTGGTGCGTTCGGAACTGTGGAACCCGGAGAAGCACATCTCGCGCAAGTCGCTGCCCAGCACCGGGACGATCATGGCGGACATCACCGCCGGCCGGCTTGGCGGCGAACAATACGACCGCGAATATCCCGAACGGTTGCGGCAGACGCTGTACTGAACGGAACGAATGGTCTGGGGTCAGCCGGTTTCCATCGGCAGGGTCGGGTCGGTTGCCCATTCCGACAGCGACGCGTCGTACAATTTGACGTTGTCGTGCCCGAGCATCACCAGCGCCAGCGCGTCGGCACTCGCCGCGATGCCGCCGCCGCAATAGGTGATCACCGGCTTGTCCGTCGCGCCCACTGCGGCAAAGCGGCGGCGCAATTCGTCGGCCGGCAGGAATTCGTTGGTGTCGGGATTCAACAGATGCGCGGCCGGCAGGTTGACGCTGCCGGCGATGCGGCCGGGGCGACCGTAGCTGTTGCCGCCCGTCCCGGTGTGCTGCTGCGGCAGCAATGCGTTGAGCGTGCACACCGCGCCGTCGCCGATCGCTGCCAGCACCTGCTGCTTGTCAACCATCAGGTCGCGCACTTCGCGAACGGTGAAATCCCCGGTGGGACGCGACCTGGCCGGGCCGGTTTCGGCGGCGCGACCTTCGCGCGTCCATTTCTGCCAACCGCCATCCAGCACCGCGGCATTGTCGAAGCCGAACACCCGCAGCAGCCACCACAGGCGCGTCGCCCACCAGGGATTGGCGGTGCTGTAGGCGATCACGCGGCTGCCGTTGTTCACGCCGAGGCGGCGCATCGCGGCAGCGAACGCCTCCGGCGTCTGCCGCATGAACCGGAAGCGGTGCGACACGTCGGAAACGTCACTGAGCATATCGACGAACTGCGCGCCGGGGATATGGCCCTTTGCGAAATCCTCGCGTCCCGGCACGACCCGATAGGTAATCTTCGGATCCGGGAGCAGGTGCGTGGTGCAGTCGAGTATCACCACGCCCGGATCGTGCAGGTGCAACGCAAGCCAATCGGTGTCCACCAGGAATTCGGGATGGGCGAAATCGTGCATGTCAGTGTGCTCCGTGGCTGGCCGGCAACTCGGCAAGTTCGATCAGCACGTTGCCGGTAGCGGCCGGGTCGATGAAGGCGATGCGCGAGCCGCCATGGCCTGGCCGCGGCGCCTCGTCGCGCAATTTTACCCCTTTCTGCTTCAGCTCCGCCAGGGCGGCATCGATATCCTCGACCTCGAAGCAGATGTGGAACAGGCCGGTGCCCTTTGCATTGATCCATTGCGTAACGCCGGAGTCAGGCCCGTGCCCTTCCAACAGTTCCAGATACGTTTCGCCGATCGGCAACATGGCCAGTCGCGTCGTCGCCCGCTGCTCTTCGTATTCGAGCTCGATGCCGAACGTATCGCGCAACATGCCGACCGACTCGTTGATCGAGTCCACCGCGATGGCAATATGTTCCACGCGCTTGATTTTCATGGCCGCCCCCTTCAGGAAATCGTGACACCGCTGTCCACCGGATAGACCTGTCCGGTGACCATGCGGGATTCGTCGGACGCGAGATACAGCGCCATGTTGGCGATGTCCGGCGCCTCGATCAGACCGAGCAGATGGGAGTTTGCCAGCTTGTCTATGGCGGCGTTGCCGGCCATGAGCTTGCGCACCCGATCGGTCATGGTGGCCGACGGCGCGATCGCGTTGACGCGCACGCGCTGCGGCGCGAACTCGACGGCCATCGAACGGGTCATTGCCGCAACGCCGCCCTTCGCCGCAGTGTAGCAATCGCGCCCGGCGATGCCCATCAGCGCGACATTGGACGACATGTTGATCACCGACCCGCCGCCCGACCTGATGATCTCCGGGATGCCGACGCGACAGCCGAGGAACGTGCCGAACAGGTCCAGCTTGATGACGCGCCAGAATTCCTCGATCGGCGCCTCGACCACGGTGTTGTCCTGCGGCGTCGAACCGCCGGCATTGTTGTGCAGCACGTGCAGGCCGCCAAAATGCTGCACGACGCTGCGGATTGCCGCCTGCAGGCTGGCTTCATCCGTCACGTCGGTGCGGATGGCGATCGCCCCGTTGCCGGCAAGCTGCGCCGATTGCTCTCCCGCCGCGGAGTCGATCTCGGCGATGGCGACGCGGGCGCCTTCGCGGGCGAACCGGATGGCCGTGGCGCGACCGATTCCAGCACCGCCGCCGGTGATGAAGGCGACCTTGCCGTCCAGCCGTGCCATGCTTGCCTCCCGTTAGTGACTCAACTCGCGCGTCATGTCGTCGATGCCGTTGACGGTCAGCGGATACATCCGCCCGCCCATCAGTTCGCGCATCATGTGGATCGACCGCACGTGGCCCCAGCTTCGCTGCGGTGTCGGATTGAGCCAGGCCGACCGGCGGTACTGCGCGGTCAGCCGTTCCAGCCAGACCGTGCCGGCTTCTTCGTTCCAGTGTTCGACGGAGCCACCCGACATGCTGATTTCATAAGGACTCATTGCCGCGTCGCCGACAAAGATCAGCTTGTAATCCGGCCCGTAAGTCCGCAGCACCTGCCAGGTCGGCACCGCTTCGTCGTGCCGCCGGCGATTGTGCTTCCACAGCCGTTCATACGGGCAATTGTGAAAGTAGTAATGCTCCAGGTGCTTGAACTCCGACCGCGCCGCGGAAAACAGCTCCTCGGACAGCTTCACGTAGTCGTCCATCGATCCGCCGACATCCAGGATCAGCAGCACCTTCACCGCGTTGTGCCGCTCCGGCACCATCTTCAGATCGAGCGAGCCGGCGTTGTTCGCGGTGGACTTGATCGTATCGGGCAGATCGAGTTCGGTCGCCGCGCCCTGCCGCGCGAACCGGCGCAGCCGGCGCAACGCGAGTTTCATGCCGCGGGTGCCGAGCTCCACCGTATCGTCCAGGTCGCGGAACTCCCGCCTGTCCCACACCTTCACCGCACGACGGTGACGCGATTCGTGCTGGCCGATCCGCACGCCTTCCGGATTGTAGCCATAGGCACCGAACGGCGAGGTTCCCGCCGTGCCGATCCATTTCGAGCCGCCCTGGTGCCGCCCTTTCTGTTCTGCCAGCAGCTCGCGCAGACGGTCCATCAACGCGTCGAACCCGCCCAGCGCCTCGATCTTTGCCATTTCTTCCGGGGTCAGCAGCTTTTCCGCCAGTTTGCGCAGCCACTCTTCGGGCAGATCGCGCGACAGCACGCCTTCGTCCGGCTCCAGCCCCTTGAAGCACGCGCCGAACACGCGATCGAAGCGGTCGAGGTGCCGCTCGTCCTTCACCAGCGCGGCACGGCTGAGATAGTAGAAGCCTTCCACATCATAATCCGCCACCCCGGCCTGCATCGCGCCGAGCAGCGTAAGGTACTCGGTAATTGAGGTGTTCAGCCCCGCCTGCCGCAAGGCCAGGATGAAATGCGCAAACATCAGCCGCCACGCCGCGCCAGAAACGCGAGCCGCTCGAACAAATGCACATCCTGTTCGTTCTTCAGCAGCGCGCCGTGCAGCGGCGGGATGACCAATTGCTTTTCGTTGCTGCGCAGCGCTTCGACCGGCATGTCCTCGACCATCAGCAATTTGAGCCAATCCAGCAGTTCGGCGGTGCTGGGCTTTTTTTTCAGGCCGGGCACTTCGCGCACCTGGAAGAACACGTTCAGCGCCTCGCGCGTCAGGTCCTTGCGGAGGTCGGGATAGTGCGCCTGCACGATGCGCTCCATGGTCTCGCGGTCGGGAAAGCGGATGTAGTGGAAGAAGCAGCGGCGCAGGAAGGCGTCCGGCAACTCCTTTTCGTTGTTCGAGGTGATGATGACGATCGGCCGGTGCCGGGCCATGACGGTCTGCCGCGTCTCGTAAACGAAGAACTGCATGCGGTCGAGTTCCAGCAACAGGTCGTTGGGGAACTCGATGTCCGCCTTGTCCACCTCGTCGATCAGCACCACCACCTGCTGGGGCGAGTCGAAGGCGTCCCACAGCTTGCCGCGAACGATGTAATTGGCGATCTCGTGCACCCGCGGGTCGCCGAGCTGACCGTCGCGCAGCCGTGAGACGGCATCATACTCGTACAGGCCCTGCTGCGCCTTGGTGGTGGACTTGATGTGCCACTCGATCAACTCATGGCCGAGTGCCTCGGCCACCTCATGCGCCAGCACGGTCTTGCCGGTGCCGGGCTCGCCCTTGATCAGCAGCGGTCGCTGCAGCGTCACTGCCGCATTCACCGCCACTTCCAGGTCGCGCGAGGCGATGTAACGCTCCGTACTCTTGAACCCGGCCACCCTTGGCTCCCTTCCGCGATCGCGTCAGGCGGCGATAGTCGGGCCATTGGGGCAAGGCCGCAAGCGGTCCGGCCTTGCCGCCCCGGCCTTGCCTCCCTCCCCCCGAACCATGATATGCAACTCCGGGAGATCGGCGGCGGACGGGCGCCTCGCCAACCCGGTCAGGTCCGGAAGGAAGCAGCCGCAACGAGTTTCCGCCCGGGTCGTTGTCCGGTCTCCCACTCGCCGCCAGCCTGCAATCGGCCGGCTTCCTGTCCCGCCCCAGTCCCGCATGCCACCCCTCGCGGGCAGCCGCGCCGCATCCCGGCTTGACGGATACTGCGCCGCACCGCACGCACCGCCGCATGAGCGAGACCGAGCTTATCGTCAGTGCCGGCGCCGTGGTCGCGTTGCGCCTGTTCGACGTCGCCTACGCCATCGATCTCGCCCGCGCGGAAGCGCTGTGGGCGGCGCAGGCGCGCGCGTCGAGCCGCCTGCGCCTCACCGCCACCCCGCCCAAAGCCATGGCCTTCGGCGTGCCACCCCTCGCCCTCACGCTGGACCCGGTGACGCTGGAATTCGACGGGGCGCCGGTGCAGGCCGGCGTGACCGCGCGGCTGTATGATTTCGGCGCCATCTCCATCGCCTTGCGCGTTCCGCTCGCCGGCATGGCCTGGTCCGGCTTTGTCACCCGGATGAACGAGGTCGATCGCACGCTGGGCGGCAGCACGCAGACCACCCCTTGGGCGACACTGCTGGACCAGGTGCGCGCTCCGCTGGCATCGGCGCTGGTCCGGCCGGAATCGTCGGCGATCGAGGAAGACTATCTGGTCGGACTGGTCCAGGCGTTCGATCAGGCCCTGTCCGCCGCGGCGCTCCAGGACCGCGTCGATCTGGTGCCGCTGCTTTCGGGCGAGCAACGCGCGTTGTCGGACGGCGCCAGGCAGGACCTGCTGCGCCAGCGGTTCTCCTATTACACCGACGATCTCGTTGTACTGACCTGGGACCGCGCGTTCATCTACGAGCCCCGCGGCGATTCCGACGTGATGGACGTCCTGGAAGTCGCCAACGCCCAGTTGCTGGAAATGCGCTACTACGACGAACTGCTGGACGATGAGTTGCCGCGCATGTACGACCTCGTGGCGAGCGCCCGCCGCACCGCGAGCCTGCTCGCCTCCCGCCGTTTCGCCGGGCTGGCACGCCGGCTCTATACCCTGGTCGCCGAAGTGACCGAGCTGACCGAGCGGGTCGATAACGCGCTGCAGGTCACCGAGGACGTCTATCTCGCCCGCATCTATAGCGCGGCGCTGGAGTTGTTCCGCGTGCGATCGGTGAGCGCCGCGGTGGATCGCAAGCTGGCGATCATCCGCGATACCTACACCGCGTTGCACGACGAGGGTTCCGCCAGACGGGCGGAACTGTTGGAGTTGCTCATCGTGGTGCTGATCGTCATCGAGGTCGTGCTCGCCCTGATCCCGCTGGTTCGTCGCTAAGCGCGCGTCAGCGAATAATCGCTCCAACCGCGGTGAGGACTGTCACAATACCTATCGTCATCCCCGCGCAAGCTAAGGACCCATGCGGGTGCTGCGTCCCCATGCTGGCGCGTGCCCGAAGTTTCTGAATAGGGACGGCGGCCCGGAACCTGGGACACCCACCGCGAGCCGCTACCCACCACCACCGCGCGAGACCACCCGGAACTCCCGCCGGCGCGCCCGAGGCGACGCCTCGGCCGGCAGCTCCAGCGGCAGCAGCGGCGACCGGTCGCGCGCGCCGTTGCCGACCGTATCCCCCTCCTCCGTCTCGGCCTCGGGAATGTCGCGCCGCCCCAGGTAGTTCACGGCGAGGTGGCGGAACGCGTAGTCCAACAGCGAGGTGGCATGCGCCACCGCCGGATCGCCCTCCACCGCCCCGGCGGGACCGAAGCGGGTGAAGGTGAACGCCTCGACAAACGCTTCCAGCGGCACGCCGTGCTGCAATCCCAGGCTCACCGCGACGGCGAAATTGTCCATCAGGCCGCGGAACGCCGCGCCCTCCTTGTGCAGCGCAAGAAAGATCTCGCCGAGCTGGCCGTCGGCGTATTCGCCGGTGCGCAGATAAAGCTTGTGCCCACCCACCGCGGCCTTCTGCGTGTAGCCGGCGCGGCGATGCGGCAACTCGCGCCGAGGCAAACCCCGCGCCGTCTGCCGCACATCCGGCGGACGCGCCGGCATCACGTGGACGAAGGGCGCCACCGCGTTATGCATAGCGACATGCGCTGCCGGGCTGGCACTCGGCAGCGGATTGCCGCCGGCGAGCGTCATCGCCAGCGCCTCCTCCGGCGTGAGGCCGCTGACCGCCAGCCAGGCACGCGCGGCACGGGTCAGTGCGCCGGAGGGTCCCAGCGGGGAAAACGCCGGGCCGATCCCGCCGGTCTCCACGCCCAGCAATGCCTCGGCGGGACCCGGCACGGCGATCGCCGTGGTGGCGAGATGGCGCGGCGTCCCCGCCGCGACGGCGGCGGCACGCGCGGCCTGCGCCGCCTCGGCCAGGTTGGGCAGGTCGGCACGCCGAGGTGGGGCCGGCCAGCCCAACACGGCATCCGGCGCGCCATGGGGCAAAGCCGGGCCGGCCGCCGGCGCCAGCGCCGCCGACGCCGCATCGGCCTGGCCACGCAGGATCGCCGCCAGCGCGCGGGCGATGTCGAGCGCGGCATCCGACCCGTAATCCATCCCCAGCGCCGCGAGCAAACCGGCGAGATCGGCCATGCCGACCGCGATGCGCCGCGCGCCCGGCACCGCCAAGGCCAGCGTGAAGGTCGCCGTTTCAACCGCCTCGGCGAATCCGGCCACGTCGAAGCCGTCGGCCGGATTGAAAAACGCCGGCAGATTCAGCACGAAGCGTGGCGCCGGATCGGCGATGCCCTGCCACACCGCGGCGGACGGAGCCCCGCGGCGGGACCGCAGCAAGTGGTGCAGGCGGTCGGCAAAGGGCGGCGCAAGGCCCAGGGCTGCCGCCCGCAACACGATCGGGCCGATCCAGGCCTCGGCAGCGTCCGGCAGTGCCACAGGCCCCGTCCCGGGAGCCAGTTCCGCCAAACCGGTAGCGGCGAAATCGTCCCATGCGGCGGGCAGCGTGATGAAGCGCGCCGGCTCGTCCGGGTCCACCCCGGCCGCAGTCCGTCGCATCCGTACCCCCCGCCACAACGGGGTCAACTGCCGCGTGTTGCGCATAGCGACACGCTACAACCGAGTCGGAGACTTCGCAACGGACATTTTGTGTTACAAGAGACGCGGGACCACAAAATGCTGTGGATCATTCTGTGGATCGTTCGATGGACCCGTCCCCACTCCCCGGAGCACCTGGGCCGATCCGGCTAACTCCTGCCGCCATCCCCAGCCCGTCCCTGCGGTGCCACCGCATCGGAGAAATCCTTGCAACCCCGGTAATCCGGCCGCGCCTGCGTCACAACCGCCGCCGGCGCGGTGGCACGCCAGCGGGCGACCTGCCGCGCGTCCGGGCAGGGTGCGCGGTGGACCAAACCGCGGCGGATGCGTATATGGCGCGATCATGAACCTCAGAACCTGGCTGTTCACCAAGCTCCACGGACGTCAGGTCGGCACCGACGCCGCGGGAAACATCTACTACACCGATCGCCGCCCCCGCGCAGGCAGCGGGCGCACGCGGCGCTGGGTGGCCTATGCGGGCCCGCCAGAAGCCTCCGACGTGCCGCCCGAGTGGCACTCCTGGCTGCACTACACCACCGATGCGCCATTGCCCGAGGGTCCGCGCCTGTCGTGGCAGAAGCCGCATCTGCCGAACGAAACCGGGACAGCGCTGTCCTATCGCCCGCCGGGCCACGACTATGAGGGCGGCAAGCGCGCCCGGGCGACCGGCGACTACGAAGCCTGGACACCCGGCAGCTAAGGGTCACGCTCCATGCCCCGCCGCAACTTCGCCGAGGTGTTGATCGGCGCCGTCGTGTTGCTGGTCGCCGCCGGGTTCCTCGCCTACGCGATCGCCCACTCCGGCCGCGACACGGCCGCAGGCTATCAGCTCTACGCCCAATTCGACCACATCGACGGTCTGTCGGTCGGCAGTGACGTGCGCGTCGCCGGCGTGAAGATCGGCAGCGTGGACAGCACCACGATCGATCCGAAGACCTATCAGGCGGTGGTCGGCTTCACCGTGCGCGACGACCTGAAACTGCCGAAGGACAGTGGCGCCGTGGTCACCAGCGAAAGCCTGCTGGGCGGCAAGTACCTGGCATTGTCGCCGGGTGGCGATGAGGCGATGTTGCAGCCTGGCCAGACCGTCTCCATTACACAGGGGTCGATCAACATCGAGGATCTCCTGGGCAAGTTCATCTTCAGCGCGAGCAGCCTTGCGACCGGCGGCAAGGGCGGCCAGGCCAAGGGCGGCGAGAACAGCGGCACGGCGGGCGGCGGCCAGGCCGGCGGTGGGCTCCCGCCACTCGGCGGCCAGGCGGGCGGCAAGTCGCCGTGATCCCTCCGCCGCCCACGCAATGGCCCGGGCTGGACGGCAATGCCGTCGGCTGCCGCGAAAAAATGCGCGTGCTGGCGGAGAACCATACGGAGCTTGCGCAGGTTATGCAGGACGCATTCGAGGACGCCGTGCTGATGGGCGTCGATGCGGAGGCCATGCGGCAGATTTTGGCGGCGATGGTGGAGGGGCTGGAGTCGCCGAAGCGGGCACGATGAGGCGCGCTCCGCTGCTCGGCCTGGCGACGGTGGCGGCATTGTTCGCGACGCCGCCGGCTTGGGCGCAGATGCAGCAGGCGCCGATCGTCGCGACGCCGTTGCCACCGCCTTCGGTGCAGTATCCGCCGGCCGCTCCGGCGCCCGGCCAGCCCCAGGCGGTGCAACCGCTACAGGGCCAGCAACCGCCGGTTCAGCAACCGCAGATCCAGCCGCCGCCGGGCCAACCGCTACAACCACAGCCGCCACAGGTTCAGCAGCCAGCCGGCCTGCAACCTCCAGTCGCCGCGCCGGCGCCCGGCCAGCCATCCGCGCAGGGCCAGCAGCCCGCGGCACCGGAACCGATGCCGCCACCCCCCAATCCCTGGCTGCCGCGAGGCGGCGCGTTGCTGCAGGTGCTGGACAAGATCAACGCCCAAACCACGACGCTGACGGTGAAGGTCGGGCAGACCGCGACATACGGCTCATTGAGCATCGCGGTGCGGGCCTGCGTGGTGCGTCCGCCAGACATGCCGCAGGACGCGGCAGCCTTCCTGACGATCACCAACAGCCATCCCGACCAGCCCGGCTTTCGCGGCTGGATGCTGAGATCCGACCCGTCCCTGTCCATGCTGGAGCACCCGCTCTACGACGTCCGGGTGACCGGGTGCGTGCCATGAGCCTCGACCATCTGCCGCCGTTCGCCATTGCCGCGCTGCTGCTGGACCTGGACGGCACGCTGCTGGACATCGCCCCGCGGCCCGACGCGGTTGTGGTGGCACCCGGGCTGCCCGCCACGCTGCGCGCGCTGCGCGACCGGCTGGGCGGCGCCCTGGCGATCGTCACCGGCCGCCCGGTGGAAACCGTCGATGCCCTGCTCGGCGACGCGCCCTACGCGGTGGCCGGGGAGCATGGCGGAGCAATGCGCCACGCTCCGGGCGAGGCGCTCCACCGCCCGCCTCTGCCCGCCCCGCCGGCAGCGTGGCGGCAGGTTGCCGAACGCCTGGCGGCGTCGCATCCCGGCGTGCTGCTGGAGCACAAGGCGCGCGGCTTCGCACTGCATTTCCGCGCCGCTCCCGATGCCGGTCCGGCGTTGCGCGACGCGCTGACCGCCATGCTCCGCGGCTCCGCGGCCTTCGAATTGCTGCCGGCGCACATGCTGTGGGAGGTGCGGCCGCGCGGCGCGGACAAGGGCAAGGCGGTGCACGCCCTGATGGCGCGCGCGCCGTTCGCCGGCCGCAAGCCCGTGTTCATCGGCGACGACGTAACCGACGAGGACGCCATAAACGCCGCGCGCGCCCTGGGCGGTGCGGGGTTTCAGGTGGATACGGCGTTCGGCACGCCGTCCGGGGTGCGGGCCTGGCTGCACGGCGCGGCGACGGCGGGAGCCTGGCGTGCGCCTCGCCCGTGCAACGGGAGAGGCGTCCTCTCATGCGACTGACCGACTTCGGCGTTCTGACCTTCGATTGCTACGGCACGCTGATCGACTGGGAGAGTGGCCTGCACGCCGCCTTGCAGCCGCTGCTGGCGCGGGCCGGCGTGGCCTTGCCGCGCGACGCGGTGCTGGCGACGTTCGCCGAACATGAAGCGCGCCAGCAGGCCGCCACGCCAGCCATGATATACTCCGAACTGCTCTGCGACGTGCACGCGCAACTCGCGCGCGCCTGGGGCGTCACGCCGGTGGCGGCGGAAAGCCGGGCGTTCGGCGCCTCGGTCGGCGACTGGCCGGCGTTCGGCGATACCGTTGCGGCGCTGCAATACCTGCGGCGGCACTGCAAGCTGGCGATCCTGTCCAACGTCGATGGCGCCAGCTTCGCCGCGACGCTGCCTCGGCTGGGTGTGACGTTCGATGCGGTGTTTACCGCCCAGGACATCGGCTCGTACAAGCCATGCCCGCGCAACTTCACGTATCTGATCGAGCAGCTTGCGGCGATGGGCATGGCGCAAGGCGACATCCTGCATACCGCGCAGAGCCTGTTCCATGACCACGCGCCGGCGAATGCGGCGGGGCTGGCGTCGGCCTGGATCGACCGCCGGCAGGATGCCCAGGGCTGGGGCGCCACGGCGCCGCCGCCGCTTGGCGTGCGGTATGATTTCCGGTTCGCGAGCCTGGCCGAGATGGCGCAGGCGCATCGGGCGCGGCTGCCTGGCTGATCCAGGCGACGCCCAACGATGAACGCAACGGCCGATGGCACGCAGGCCCGGCCGATCCGGTCCGGTTGACGGCTTCAGCGATGCCGATCCGGAAATATTCCGCACGAGAACCGTGCTGGCAAAAACATCGGGAATCTCGACGGAGATGCGGGCTTCATCGTGCCGGCTGATCCTCCCGCGTCGGGATGGCAATGCCATCCGCTTTGACCAAAGGCCGCCATCCAGGCTCCTGATCAAGAATCTGGACGATCGGCGCGTCGGACGGGAGCATTGTCCACGCGATGCGATATTCGGACAGGACGCGCTCCGGTTCCGCGCGATTCGGAGCGACGATTCGTCGATGGCGGCTCAGAAGCGCATCGCCGTCGAGGTCGGCACGGCTGTCGATGATTTGACCCGCCCCGTTCCGGTGAAGGACAACGCGGCTCATCGCAACCCCGGCGCCAATGCAACACGAGCCCCTCGCCCCGCTTTTCGCGCCGCTGACGTCGCTGAAGGGCATCGTCCCGCCGGTGGCCGCGCTGATCGCCAAGGCGGCCGGCGGCGAGCGGGTGATCGACCTGCTGTTTCACCTGCCCGAATCGTACATCGACCGCCGTCCCCGCCCCACTATCGCCCAGGCCCAGCCAGGCGGCGTGGCCACCCTGGACGTCGAGGTGGTGCGGCACGAGCCGCCGGCCGCTCCCCGCCAGCCCTGGCGCGTCGTGGTGAAGGACGCGACCGGCGTTGCCGAGCTGGTGTTCTTCGCCGCCACCCCAAAAGCGGCGGCCGATCGCGAACAGCAGATGCCGCCGGGCGCCAGGCTGCTGGTCTCCGGCAAGCTGGAAGCGTTCAACGGCCGCATCACCATGCCGCATCCGGACCACGTCCTGCCCGCCGCCCAGGCCGACCGGCTGCCGGCAATCGAGCCGGTGTGGCGCCTGACCGGCGGGTTGTGGCCACGCCAGGTGGCCAACGCCATGCGCGAGGCCCTGCTGCGCCTGCCCGACTTCCCCGAATGGCACGACGCCGCCCTGCTTCGCCGCGAGAAGTTTCCCCCGTTCGCCGACGCCCTGCGCGCCGTGCAAGCCCCCGCCGAACCGCCCGACGACCGCCTGCGCATGCGCCTCGCCTACGACGAATTGCTGGCCGGCCAGGTGGCGCTGGGCGTGGTGCGCGGCCGGGTGCGCGCCCGCCCCGGGCGCGCGCTGCACGGCGACGGCGCGCTGCGCGCCAAGGCGCTGGAGCGGTTCGGCTTCGCCCCCACGCGCTCGCAGGTGAAGGCGCTGGCGGAGATCGACGCCGACCTGGGCGCCACCCGGCGCATGCTGCGGCTGCTGCAGGGCGATGTCGGCTCCGGCAAGACGCTGGTGGCGCTGCTCACCATGCTGCGCGCGGTGGAGGCCGGCGCGCAGGCGGCGCTGATGGCGCCGACCGAGGTGCTGGCGCGCCAGCACCTCCGCACCCTGTCGCACCTGACCCCGGTCCCCGTCGCCTTGCTGACCGGCGCGGTGAAGGGGCGCGCCCGGACAAAGCTGCTGCGCGGGGTGGCGGATGGCTCGATCCAGATGGTGGTCGGCACGCATGCGCTGTTCCAGGACGCGGTGACGTATCGCGACCTCGCGGTGGCGGTGATCGATGAGCAGCACCGGTTCGGCGTGGACCAGCGGCTGCTGCTCGGCGGGAAGGGAGAGCAAACCGACGTGCTGGTGATGACCGCCACGCCGATTCCGCGCACGCTGCTGCTGACGCAATGGGGCGAGATGGATGTGTCGCGCCTGACCGAGAAACCCAGCGGGCGGCTGCCGATTCGCACGACGCTGCACTCGCTGGGGACGCTGCCGGACGTGCTGGAGGCGATCGCGCGCAAGCTGGAGGAGGGCGCGCAGGTGTATTGGGTGTGCCCGCTGGTGGCGGAGAGCGAGACGCTGGATATCGCGGCGGCCGAGGAACGTTTTGCCGCGCTGGCGGGGCGGTTCGGCGACCGCGTCGGCCTGGCGCACGGGCAGCAGACGACCGAGGTGCGCGAGGCGGCGCTGGCGGATTTCGCCGCCGGCCGGGTGCGGCTGCTGGTGGCGACCACCGTGGTGGAGGTGGGCGTCGATGTGCCGCGGGCGAGCGTGATGGTGATCGAGCATGCGGAACGCTTCGGCCTGGCGCAGTTGCACCAGTTGCGCGGCCGGGTCGGCCGCGGCGTGGAGGCGAGCTTCTGCCTGCTGCTGCACGAGGACTGGGTGAACGAGACCGCGCGCCGCCGGCTGACGCTGCTGCGCGATACCGAGGACGGGTTCCTGATCGCCGACGAGGATTTTCGGCTGCGGGGCGGGGGGGATTTGCTGGGCACGCGGCAGGCCGGGGCTCCGGGGTTTCGGCTGGCCGATCCGGTGGACCATGAGGGGCTGCTGCACATGGCGGACCGCGACGCGGCGGTGCTGCTGGCGCGCGATCCGAAATTGGAAAGCGAGCGGGGCCGCGCGGTGCGCGTGCTGCTGCGGCTGTTCGAGCGGACGGTGGCGATGCGGACGCTGCTGGCGGGATAAAACACACGCCAACCGAGCCATGTTCTATCGGGTTCCGAACACCCCGATCGGGCAAACCCGGAAGCGGACAATCGACGGACCCCTGCAGCGCAGCTTGCCGTCACATTGACTCTTCGCCAGCCGGCTTGAATCGCAAGCGGCGTCAACCAACTCACGTGCCGTGACGCCCGCCGTGCGGGCCACCGATCGAGCCGAGAAGACAGAGTCCCGCAGGCGTGCGCCACACCGCGACAATCCGTGTTGTACGCAGGAGATCGACCATGATCAAACAGGTTCTCGCTACCGCGATAGTCGCCACCGGCATGCTGTTCGCCGGTGCCGCCATGGCGCAGACGCGGAGTTACCCGCCGGTGAACGGCGCCCCGGCCTGGCAAGACAACAACGCCGCCCGACAACGCGCCAGGTCGATCGGTGACACTTACACCAGCGCACTGAATGACCTTTACGCGCGCGGCTTCCACGACGTACGCCGCCTGCGGATGCGGAACGGCATGGTCCATGCCGCGGCCGTCTCGCCGCACGGCGTCCGGCGCACGATCGCGGTGGATCCGGGGTCCGGGCAGATCTCGACGGGCTGAACGGCGCGCCGGGCTGGCGCGCGGAATCCGTTGCCGGACACGGCGCGCTCACGCCTTGTAGTCGGGCTCCCGCCGGTCCAGCAGCCGCTTCAGCGCCGCGAAATGCCACTCGCAGGCCGGCCGGCCGCCATAGTCGCGCGGCGTGGCGAATTCGCGCAGCGTCGCCTCGACCACCGGCTGCGGCAGGTAACGCAACTGCCGGCCGGTCCACATCGCGTAGAGCTGCACCTGCGCCGTGCGTTCGAGATAGTACAGCCGGTCGTACGCCTCCGCCACGCTGCGCCCGAGCGTTGCGACGCCATGATTGGCCATCATCAGCACGGTCTTGTCGCCGGTCACGCAGGCCAGCCGCGCCCCTTCCGCCGGGTCGAACGCCGGGCCGGCATAGGCGTCGTCGTACGCCACTTCCATCATCGTGCCGAGTTCGGTCTGGCCGATCGGCAGGATGCGCGGATCCTCCAAGCGCGCCAGCGCGCTGGCGTGCGGCATGTGGGTGTGGAACACCGCCGCGGCCTGCGGCAGGTCGCGATGCAGCGGCGCGTGGATGCAGTAGCATGACTGTTCGATCTCGCCCTCGCCGGCGCGGCGCACCCCGTCATAGTCCACTTCCATGAAGCAGCTCGCGGTGACTTCCGACCAGTGCAGGCCGAACGGTATCTGGTAGTAACGATCGGATCGGCCGGGCACGCGCAGCGTGAGGTGGTTGAAAATGCCCTCGTGCAGGCCGTGCATCACCGCCAGCCGATGCGCCGCCGCCAGATCGACGCGCGCCTGCCAGGCCGCATCCGCCGCATCCAGCTCACGGGTGGCGATTGATTCAAGTGGCATGGATTGCTCCTGTGACACGCCTCAGTTGTAGGTAAGCCACGGCCGCTTGCGGGAATCCGCGATTGACGATCCCGGCATCAATTTTGCTTGACCAGCCGCCCCGTATTGCCTCACTGTCGTTGGCAGTTGTCAACACCGGGTGTGCGGTCCACCTCGTCGTTATCCGCCCGCCGGGCCTGACGGGAGGCGTCAATGCGAACACAGGCGACGTTGCTGGCCGCGGTGCTGGTTGGCGCTGCCACGCTTTCCGGGCCGGCGTCGGCGAGTCCGGTGGTTACCGGCTGGAACTTCACACTGCCGACCCCGCCGGGCTCGCCGACCAATTTCGAAATCTATCTGCCCGGCGACCAGGTCGGCGTTGACTCGCTCAACTACGATGCGTTCACGAGTGGCACGAAGACGGAGTCCTACAACAGCCTGACCAACCAAACCGCGCTGTCGTTCCACGGAACGGCGGGCTTCGGGTCGCTGATCCATTTCGGTTTTTCCGGCGTGGTACCAGGCCAGACCTCCGGTGGCGAACGACTGGCGCCCGTCGCGATGAGTTGGAGCTACCCCAGCTCCGGTCCGGTGCGTGCTCCGGTGTTCGGCGTGAACCTCGTCAGTGCTGGCGTCGGCGTCCAGCGGTGGTTCGTCTTGCAGATCAGCGGCGAGTTTCCCGACGCCGATGCCGGCGGCAGCGACGGCGACGAGGTGACCAACTGGTTCGAACTGCCGTATCAAGGCAGCTACTCGTACTCCTTTGTGCCCTCTGGCGGGACAATCAGCCTCAGCGACGCACAGTACTTCACCAGCGACACGCAGATCCCGCTCGACAGCCTGAACCAGACTCTCGACCCCTCCATCTACGGCGGAGCCTGGCAGCCTCTGCCGAACTTCACTAACGATACGCTGATCCCGGAGCCCGCCAGCCTCGCCTTGCTTGGCATGGGACTCGCCGGCATTGCGGTGACGCGGCGCCGCGCAATATACCGCGCCGCCTGACCATATCGGTGCTCGGGGTCGCGCCGGCCAGGCAGCCAGTGCAAGCGCGGTTTGGTGTCACTTTCATAGCGCCCAAATGTCACTGGCGCAGAGGCCAGCCGCGGTACTTGCGCGGCATGGTATAGTCGCGCGTCGTCGCGACGACCGCCGCATCCCGTTGAGTCGGCCTCGCCAGCAACGCCGGCCTCGCCGTGGCGCGCCTGCCGCCCGATCCCGCCCCGCCGGCCGTGGCGCGACGGAGACCGCGGCTGAAGCCGAAAGAAAGGTCGCGTTCACCGATGCGCCGACCGCACCGACCGGCAAATGCCGACCTCAGCCCCGGGTTAAGCCTTCTCCATCCGCCGCACCACCGGCTTGCATTGCCGGTGCATTCCGTTATGCCCGCCCGCCACAGGGAGCGAGGGGGAAGCGCGGCGTGTCCGGCGGCGGAGAGTCTGTGCTGATCGAAATCGACGGCCTGACCAAGCGATTCGGCGGCTTCACCGCGGTGGACCACGTGTCGTTCCGCGTCGCCCGCGGCGAGGTGCTGGGCTTCCTCGGCCCCAACGGTGCCGGCAAGTCCACCACCATGCGCATGCTCGCCGGCTTCATGATCCCCACCGAGGGCACCGCGCGCATCTGCGGCCATGACGTGCAGACCGACGGTGTCGCCGCCCGGCGCCTGCTCGGCTTCCTGCCGGAGGGCGCCCCCACCTATCCCGAAATGCCGGTCGCCGGCTTCCTGCGCTTCTGCGCGAAAATCCGCGGCTATCGCGGTGCCGCGCTGGACGCGCGCGTGGCCCACGCGCTGGAACTGACGCGGCTGGAAGGCGTGCGCCTGCAGCCGGTGGAGACCCTGTCGAAGGGCTTCAAGCGCCGCGTCGGCCTGGCGCAGGCGCTGCTGCACGACCCGCCGGTGCTGGTGCTGGACGAGCCGACCGACGGGCTCGATCCCAACCAGAAGCACGAGGTGCGCGCCCTGATCCGGCGCATGGCGCCGGACAAGGCGATTGTCATCTCGACGCATATCCTGGAGGAGGTGGACGCGGTGTGTAGCCGCGCGATGATCATCGCCGCAGGGCGCGTGGTGGCGGACGCCACGCCGGCCGAACTGTCGGCACGGCACGAATCCGGCAAGCTGGACGACGTGTTCCGCGCGCTGACAATGGCGGGGGATAACCTCACCGCCGTCACAGGCGAGGTTGGGTAGCGACAATGCGCAACGTCTTCATCATCGCCGGGCGCGAATTGACTGCGTATTTCGTCACCCCCGTGGCGACCGTGTTCATCGTGATCTTCCTGGTGCTGCAAGGCGCCCTCACTTTCAACCTCGGCGACTTCTTCGCGCGCGGCCAGGCCGACCTCAACGCGTTCTTCACCTTCATCCCCTGGGTTTTTCTGCTCCTGGTCCCGGCGATCACCATGCGCCTGTGGGCCGAGGAACGCCGGCTCGGCACCATCGAGTTGCTGCTGACCCTGCCGCTCACCCAGGCGCAGGCGGTGCTGGGAAAATTCCTCGCCGCCTGGGTGTTCTGCGCCGTCGCCCTGCTGCTGACCTTCCCCTTCGTCATCACCGTGAACATCCTCGGCTCGCCCGACAACGGCGTGATCGCCTCCGGCTATGTCGGGGCGCTGCTGGTCGCCGGAGCGTTCCTCGCGGTCGGCTCGGCGATGTCGGCGCTGACCCGCAACCAGGTGATCGCCTTCGTGCTGGCGGTCGCCGTGTGCTTCGTGTTCGCCGTCGCGTCCTATTCGGTGGTCACCGACTTCCTGTCGCGCGGCATGCCGGTGCTGGCCGACATCGCCCGGCGCGTCGCGGTGATCGACCGGTTCGACGACTTCACCCGCGGCGTGGTCAGCGTGCGCGACCTGATCTTTTTCGCGACCTTCATCGGCTTCTGGTTGTACCTGAACGCCGTGCTGGTCGAACAATGCAAGGCGGACTGAGATCGTGCGCCGCCGCCTCTGGTTCTCCGTCGCCGGCGTGCTCGCGGTCGCCGCGATCGTCATCGGCATCAACATGTTCGCCGATGCGCGCCTGGCCTATGTGCATGTTGACCTGACGCAGAACCACATCTACTCGCTTTCGCCCGGCACGCGGAAGATCCTGCACGGCCTGAAGCAGCCGATCACGCTGCGGCTGTTCTATTCGCGCCGACTTGGCAGCACCGTGCCGGTCTATGGCGCCTACGCCGACCACGTGCGCGAGATGCTGGAGGAATACGCGGCGGTCGCCAACGGCAAGATCAAGCTGCGGTTCTACGACCCCGAGCCGTTCAGCGCGGTCGAGGACCACGCTTTGGCCGACGGCCTGCAAGGCGTTCCGGTCGATCAGGCCGGCACCCAGGTCTATTTCGGTCTCGCCGGTTCCAATCTGCTCGATGACGAGCGCACCATTCCGTTCTTCCAGCCGGACCGCGAACGCTTCCTGGAATACGACCTGACCAAGCTGGTCTATGAACTCTCCAACCCGAAGCGGCCGGTGGTCGGCGTCATGTCGTCGCTGCCGCTGGACGGCAATCCGCAGTTGATGATGATGACGCACGGCCAGGAGGGCGGCCAACCCTACGCCGCCACCGAACTGCTGCGGCAGACCAACACCGTGAAGACGGTGCCCACCGACGCACAGGTGATCGACCCCGCCATCCAGGTGCTGCTGGTCGCCGAGGCCCAGCACCTCTCCGACAACACGCTCTACGCCATCGACCAGTTCGTCATGCGCGGCGGCCGTCTGATGGTGATGGTCGATCCGTGGAGCGAGGCACTCGCATCGCAGCCGAACCAGACGGGCATGCCGCCGACCGACACCCATGCCGACCTGAAGAAGCTGTTCACTGCCTGGGGCATCCAGTTCGATCCGAACCAGGTCGTCGGCGACCTCACCGGCGCGTGGCGGGTGCGCGACCCGTCGGACCAGAACGCGCAGGCGGTGAACTACGTCGCCTGGTTCAACATCCGCGCCGGCATCAACCACGACGATCCGGCCACCGCCGATTTGCGGCAGGTCACGGTGGCGTCGCCCGGCTTCATCGCCAAGGCACCCGGCGCGAAGATCGATTTCACCCCGCTGCTGACCTCGTCGCCGCGATCCGGGCTGATCCCGGTGGACAAGGTCAAGATGCCCGACCCGGGGAAGATCCTCGCCGACTTCAGGCAGTCGGGCGGACCACGCGTCATCGCCGCGCGCGTGCACGGCGTGCTGCACTCCGCCTTCACCGGACCGCCGCCGGAGCCGAACGGCAAGAAGCGGCCGGCGGACTTCCCGCCTTACAAGGCCGAGACCAGCGGGCCGGCGAACCTCGTCGTGGTGGCGGATTCCGATATCCTGGCCGATCGCTTCTGGGTGCGCATCGGCGACTTCTTCGGCCAAAAGACCGCGATGCCGTTCAGCGACAACGGTCCGTTCGTCGCCAACCTGATCGACACGCTGGCCGGCGGCGAGGCATTGATCGGGTTGCGCTCGCGCGGCGATTCAAGCCGCCCGTTCACCCTGGTGAACGCCATGCAGGCGGACGCGGAGGCGAAGTTCCGCCGGACCGAGCAAGCCCTGCAGACGCATCTCGACACCGTGCAAAAGCAGTTGCAGACGCTGCGCCAGGGCGGCAATCCCGGCGACACCGAGCAAGCGGCCAACGCCCAGGCGGTGATCACGCCGGAACAGCGGGCCTCGATCGATGCGGCACGCAAGGACATCGTCGAGACGCGCGAGAAGCTGCGCGCGGTGCAATATGACCTGAACCGCAACATTTCGCATCTGGAGAACGAGTTGCGCCTGTTCGACATCGTCGCGGTGCCCGCGGTGCTGACGATCCTGGCGGTCGGGCTCGGCATGCTGCGCCGCCGCCGGCGTTCGAGGGCACGGGGATGAAAAGCCAGCACTCGCCACAATCACACAAAGCCACGAAAATGCGCCGCGGGTCGCGTCCTCCGTGTCCCTGTCGCGTTGCGGCAAGTCGCGTTCCTCTGAAAACCCGCGCATGACCCCCCGCACCCTCATCATCCTTGTTGTCCTGGGCGTCGTCGCCGTCGCCGGCGGGTGGTATTTCGGTATCGCCACGCTGCCGTCCGAGCAACGTTCTCCCGACGCCGGCAAGCTGATGTTCCCCAACCTCGCGCCGCGCCTGCTGCAGGCGGCGAAGATCGAGGTGGTGCACCAGGGCAAGCCGATGGTGATCGAGAAGCGCCAGGTCGCCGGCCGCGTGCGCTGGGGCCTCGCCGATCGCGGTGGCTATCCGGTACAGGAAACCAGGCTGCGGTCGATGCTCACCGCGTTGACCGAGCTGCGCCTGATCGAGCAGCGCACGGCCGATCCGAAGCAATTCGGCAGACTCGGTGTCGAAGACCCCAACAGCAAGGGCGCCAATTCCAATTTGCTGCGCGTGCTGGACGCGGCCGGCAAGCCGATCCTGGCGCTGATCGTCGGCCATCGCCGCGTGCGCACCGGCGGGAACGTTCCGGAGGAGGTTTATGTCCGTCGCCCAAACGAGAACCAGAGCTGGCTCGCCGAGGGCAGCCTGGCGGTGGACGCCGATCCGCGGCTCTGGCTTGATCGCGACATCATGAACATCGATCACAGCCGCATCGCCAAGGTGGTCGTCATGCGTGGCGGCGAGACGTTGGAATTCGCACGAACCAACGACAGGCTTGCGCTGACCGCGCCGGCCGAGCACCCGAAGCTCGACAGCTTCAAGCTGCAGGACGTTTCGCGCGCACTGGAACTCCTCACCTTCGAGGACGTGCGTCCGGACGCGGCGCCGCCGCAGGATCCGATCGGCAGAACGGTGTTCAGCACGTCGGATGGGCTGACGGTGACCGCATCGGTCTATCGTGCCCCGCCCGGTCCCGCACCCACGCCGGCTGCCGATCGCGATCTGCTCGCCCGTTTCAGCGTGACCGGCGACGTCAAGGCGAAGGCCGAGGCGGATCGGCTGGAGGCGCGCCTGACCGGATGGACCTACCAACTTGGGGAATGGAAGCAGAAATCGCTGGTGCCGTCGCTCGAGGACCTGAAGGCGGCGGCACCGGAAAAGCCCGCCGCGCCCGCGGTCGCGACCCCAGGATCCGCCCCCGCGGCGGCCAGGCCGTGAGCGACCGCGAGTACCCCGCGCGACCGATCGTCGGCATCGGGGTCATCGTCCTGAAGGGCGACACCGTGCTGCTGGTGCGCCGCGGCAAGCCGCCGAACATGGGAAGCTGGACGTTGCCCGGCGGCGCGCAGGAGGTCGGCGAGACGGCCGAACAGGCCGGCCGGCGCGAACTGCTTGAGGAGACCGGCGTCACCGTCGGCCCACTGGTGTTCGCCGCGCACGTGGACAACATCCGCCGCGACCGCGACGGCCGCGTGCAGTATCACTACACCATCCTGGATTTCGCCGGCCGCTGGGAGTCCGGCGATCCGGTGGCCGCGACAGACGTTTCGGAAGCCCTGTGGGCCCCCCTGGCGCGGCTGGAAGACTATGCGCTGTGGAGCGAGGCGTACCGCGTGATCGCCATCGCGCGGGCGTTGGTAGGAGCGTAGCGCCTACGCACCCTCCCGCAGAATGCGCGCAACGATCTCCGCCAGCCGTTCATAGTCCGCGATCTCGTTATAGGCGTGCGCCGAAATGCGCAGCCACAGCGCATCGCCGATGACATGCGTCGGCGCATCGGTGCCGGCATTCAGCAACCGCTCACGCATCCGCGCCGAGCGCCCCGCCGTCACCGCCCCGGTCAGCGGCAGCTTCACCAGTCCCATCGCGCCGGCCAGCGGGCCGATCGCGCCGGATTCCGTGTTGAGCCGGCGCGACAGCAGTGACGTGGCCTCCGCCGCCAGCGTCACGTTTCGTTCGCGCAACGCCGCGCCGCCGAGCCTGGCATGGAAATCGATCGCCGCATCGACGCACAGCCAGGCGCTGCAATCGCGCGTGCCGGTCCAGTCGAATTCCGCGAGGAACCCGCCGCCGAAACCGTGCGAGATCGTCACCGGATGCAGCCCGGCCTGTCGCTCCGGCGCCGCCCACAGGAACCCGCAACCTTTCGGCGCACACAGCCATTTGTGGCAGTTGCCCACATACCAATCGGCACCCAGCGCGCGCATGTCGAGCGCCACCTGCCCCGGCCCGTGCGCGCCGTCCACCAGCACCGGCACGCCGGCGTCGTGACACGCGGCGACGATGCGCTGCAACGGCAGTACCAGCGCGCTGCCCGACGTGATGTGGTCGATCACCGCCAGTTTCGTGCGCGACGTCAGCGCGGCGGCAACCGAAGCGACGATCGCGTCGGCATCGGGACGCGGAAACGGCACCGCCGCCTCCGTCATGCGCGCGCCGGCGCGGCCGGTGACGTAGCGCACGGCGTTCCGCACCGCGCCATAGCCGTGCGTCAGCACCAGTATTTCGTCGTCCGCCGCCAGCGGCAATGAACCCAGCACCGCATTGCAGCCGACCGTGGCGTTTTCGACGAACGCAATGTCCTTGCCGTCAGCGCCGACGAGCGCTCCAAGCCGGTCGGCGGCATGACGCAACGCGCCCGGCAGCACGCAACCGAAGAAGCGGCCCGGCTGCGCTTCCATCTGTCGCTGCCAGTCCTGTTGCGCGGTCAGCACGACGCGTGGTGTCGCGCCGAACGACCCGTGATTGACGCTGACGAAATCCGGATCGAGCAACCACTCGTGCCGCACCGCGCGACCGAGCAGGGGGGCGGCGATGGCGTGGTCGGTCATGCGGGTCTCCGATGCGGTGACACGATTATAGTGTGGAACGCCAGCCTCGCGAGGCCAGCCGTTCCGCGGCGCCGCGGAAGCAGCGAGACACCGGCGCATGACACGGAATTGCCGCCGCCGGGGCTTGAGCATGCGGCGCCGCGCGAACCACAATGCAACCGGGAACCGGAGCATCAACCATGCAAAGACTCGTACTGGCCGCGTTTGCGGCATTGATCGTCGCGGCGCCTGGCCACGCACAGACGCGCATCGATTCGATCAACACCAACTTCCGCTGGCTCGGCCCCGACGACAAGGTCATCGTCGAGCGCTACGACGACCCGCAAGTGAAAAACGTCTCCTGCTACATGTCGCGGGCCGAGACCGGCGGCGTGAAGGGTGGCCTTGGCATCGCCGAGGATCCAAGCCGCTTCTCCATCGCCTGCCGCGCGGTCGGGCCGGTTTCGATGCCGCCGAACCTGCCGAAATCCGCGGTCATCGGCTTCGCGTCGGCCTCGCTGTTCTTCAAGAGCTTCCAGATCCACCGCGCCATCGACACCGAAAAGCACGTCCTGGTTTACACCGTCGTCAGCACGCGGCTGATCAACGGTTCTCCGTTCAACAGCATCAGCGTCGTGCCGCTGGACGTCCCCTGACGCACCCGCATCCAGCCGATCCGCTCACCGGTCGTCCAGCCGTGAACGGTCGCCTGGCCGCCGGCGGTTGGCGCGAGCGCAGGGCGTCCCCATGTAAGACAGGCGCCTCCAAGCGGCCTGTTTCCCTGTCGCCCGAACACCGCGCGGACGCAACGCGGACGACATAAATGGAGGCCCGGTCATGTTGATTCGTGATGTCTTGCACGGCAAAGGCCGTGACGTGGTGACGGTGCAGGCAACTGACCCGGCGCATGTGGCGGTCCGCAAGCTGGCCGAACACCGCATCGGCGCTTTGGTCGTCGAAGACAAATGGATGAAGCTGGTCGGCGTCTTTTCCGAGCGCGACTTCGTCAATGCCGTCGCCGACCACGGCAGCGCGGCGCTCGAGCTTCAGGTGGAGGCCCTGATGACCGCGCCAATCGTCGGCTGCCGCTCGACCGACCGCATCGACGCGGCGCTTGCCACCATGACCATCGGCCGGATGCGTCACCTGCCGGTGATCGATAACGGCATGCTGCAAGGTATCGTCAGCATCGGGGACTTGGTGAAGCACCGGCTCGATGAAAAGGAGCTGGAGACGAGCGTCCTGCTGGAAATCTCCCGTATGCGCGCATAAAGTCACCGCTGCCGCAAGGCGCGGGGGGGTTACCTGCCGGTGCACACGAAATGCGGGTTCTCCCAACCCGGCTTGCCGTACCCCAGCGCCGCGCCATCCAGCGTCCGCACCGTGCCGCCGGCCGCTTCCAGCACCGCCTGCGGCGCACAGGTGTCCCACTCCATGGTGCGGCCGAACCGCGGATAGAGATCGGCAATCCCCTCCGCCAGCCGGCAGAATTTCAGGCTGGAGCCGAAATTCAACGTGCGCGCCACGCGCCGGCCGCGCAGGAACGCATCGAGCCGCGCGGTATCGCCGTGATGCCTGCTCGCCAGCACGGTGAGCCCCTCGTTCGGCGGCAACCGCGCGGTGATCACCGCCTGCCCCGCCGCCGTGCGCTTCCACGCCCCGCTGCCGACGACACCGCCGAACATTTCGCCTGCGGCCGGAACACCCACCACGCCCAGCGCCACGCGCCCATTCCGCACCAGGCCGATGTTCACCGTGAACTCGTCGCTGCCCGCGGCAAATTCGCGCGTGCCGTCCAGCGGGTCCACCAGCCAGAACTGTGCCGCCGGCGCGGTGATGCGGCCGGCGGCCACCTCTTCCTCGGCGATCACCGGAATGTCGGGCGCCGCCGCGCGCAATCCGGCGACGATGATCGCCTCGGCGGCATGATCCGCCGCGGTCACCGGCGAGCTATCCGATTTGCGCACCACGTCGAACCCGGCACGCCTGACTTGCAGGATGGCCGCACCGGCCCGCGTCGCCAGTTCGGCCGCGAGCGCAAGCAGTGCGGCATCGTCCATGCGGCTCATGCCCTCGCGCGCCGGCGCCGGACGCGTGGCTTGACTTTGGCCCTGCCGGCAAGCCGCGCGACCGGCGACACCGTGGGGTCAAGTTCCATTGCCGTGGCCATCATACCCTCCAATGGCGCCTTGATCGCCTCCCGCCCCATCTCCTGCGGGGCGACCGTCGCTTCGTCTGTCGCTTCCTCCGGCCGCGCCGCGAGGCCCGCCGCGTCGGGCCGTTGCACGGGCTTGGCTGCCGGGCCCGCCGCACCCGGCAGCGCCGCCGGCTCTGCTCTGCTCGGCATGTCCACCGGCATTTCGGCCCGCTCGGCCCCCACCCAGGCGACCGGCCGCGCCAGCAGCATGGCAGCCGTCTGGTACACCACGGCAGGCTCCAGGTTGCGCAGGCATGCAAGCGCACGCGGGCAGTCCTCGGCCCTCGCGAGATAGCACGGGCTGCACGTCATGTTGCGCCGGAGCGCCACCGCGCGCCGCCCGACCGGGCCCCATTCGATCGCATCCACTACGCCCGAATGGATGCCGATCGTCGGTATGCCGAGCGCCGCGGCGATGTGCTTCGGCCCGCTGTCGTTGCCGATATACAAACAGCATGCCGACAGCAGCCGCGGCAGATCGCTCAGTGCGGTCTCGCCCGCGACCGAACCAACCGCGTCGGGCCGCAGCAAGGTTTGCCGCAGCGCCTCGGACGGTTCGCGCTCATCCGGGCCGCCGATCAGCATCACGTTGACGCCGTTGCGTTCGGTCAACAGGTCGATCAGCGCGCTGAAATACCCGGCCGGCCAGGTCTTGGTGATGTTGCCCGCGCCGATATGCATCGCGACCACCGGCTTGTCGAACAGCGCGCGCACCGCTTCCGGCAGCGTCTCCGGATCGGGCCGCGCCGGCGCGGCCGGCAACAGGTCCCGGTCGGTCCCGCACGCCGTGCCGATCGCCTCCACCAGCGCCAGCAGGTCGTCCACGATATGGCTACGCTTGCGTTGCAGCGTCTTGTCGCCTTCCCATTCCAGCGCGACGTCGAGGAACGGAAACTGCCCCATGTAGTCGTAGCCGGCCAGGAAGCGCGCCCCGGTGTATTGCAGCACGTCGCGCGTGGACAGGTGCTTGCGCAGGTCCACCGCAAGGTCGAACCGATACGGCGCGAGCCGCGCGCGCAACTCCAGGAAATCCTCCTTGGTCAGCTCCCGTTCGCCAAGCTGTGAGCGGGCATGGAAGAACTCGAACTCCAGGAATTCGTCGATGGCCGGCTCCATGCTGGCGAAGCCGCGCGCATGGCGGCCGGCGAGCACCGAGATCGTGGCCCGCGGAAACATTGCCTTCAACCGGCGAATCGCCGGCAGGCCGGTGACAAAATCGCCGATGTGGTCGAGCTTCACCACCAGGATGCGGCGTATCTCGTCTGCCTCGAACAGCGGATGCGCGGCGAACACCGTCTGCGCCGCCTCGTCGTCCGGCCGGTAGTCGTCGGAAAAGCGCGACAGCAGCGGGCTGAAATACGGATCGCCGGCGGCGAACAGCGTCTTCCAGCGCGAGTTGAAATGCGTGGTGTCGAACACGTCACCCAACCGCTCGCGGCTGGCCAACTCGTGGTGGATCAGGCTGGCATGCGGCGTGAACACCGTCAGCTTGCCGGCCCGATGCGCGCGCAGGCAGAAATCGAGGTCGTTGTTGATGACCGAATGCGCCTCGTCGAACCGGCCGATCTGCTCGAAGAAGTCGCGCCGCATCAGCATGCAGGCGCCGGTCACCGCGATGACGTTGCGCTGCGTCAGCGCGAGGCCGAAATAGCCCGGATCGTCCGCCGGGGCGAAGCGGAAGGCATGGCGGCCGATACCGGCGCCGAGGAACATGCCCGCATGCTGAACCTTGCCCGACGGATACCGCAATTGCGGCCCGACGATGCCCACCTCGGGCCGCTGCATATGCTCCAGCAGCACGTCCAGCCAGTCGTCCTGCGTGATCTCGATGTCGTCGTTAAGAAACAACAGGTATTCGCTGTCGGTCGCCGCCGCCGCCAGATTGTTGAAGCGCGACCAGTTGAATGGCTCGGGGATATCGACGATGCGGTCGGCGTTCTGCTGCAGCCAGATCTTCCACGCCACCTGACTGTTCGGAATGTTGTCGATGCAGACAATCTCGTAATTCCGATAGGTTGTTCGGTCGCGCAGGGTGGCAATGCAGGTCTCGATATAGCCGTGCGCGGCACAGGTCGGGATGATGATGGCCACCTTGCCGGTTGCCGGCGTCACGCGCCGGAAGCGCCAGGTACCCGGCAGGCAGCCGTCCATCACCTCCGCATCGATGCCAGCGCGCATCGCGGCACGGGCCAGTGCCGCGCGGCTCGTCGCGTCGCCGTCGAGCCATTCCGCGCCCCGCTGCGCCAGCAGCTTGGGAACGTGGTGGACCGCGGCGGCCTGCTCCGTGCAGCGCAGGACCAGGTCGTATTCCCCGTTCCGCAGCAGCGCGCGCGGCGTGACCGCGACGCGCCGCAGCAGCGAGGCGGCGGCGAACCACGGACGGCCGATATAGTTGGTGGACAACAGCAGGTCGGGGGAAAAATCCGGCTTGAAGAACGGCTCGCGCTCGCGGCTGGCCGGGTTGACACGCGACTCGTCCGCGTAAAGAAAATCCGCTGCGCGATGCAGCCCGCCCGCCAGTGCGATCTCGGCGAGCGCATCCACTCCCAGTTCGTCGCCGGGACACAGCAACCCAAACAGCAACCCGCCCTCTCCGGCGC
The DNA here is from genome assembly GCA_035535035.1 of Acetobacteraceae bacterium. Classification (GTDB taxonomy): domain Bacteria; phylum Pseudomonadota; class Alphaproteobacteria; order Acetobacterales; family Acetobacteraceae; genus JASHVB01. The sequence goes on along the minus strand of DATLQW010000188.1, from coordinate 23,076 downwards.
CGGCGGCTTCCGCACCGGCGCCGAGCAGTGCGTCGAAAGCGGCATCGGAGGGGCCGGTGACCGTGATCCGCTCCGCGTGCTCGCCGGCGCAATCGGCAACCAACGCGCGCAGGGCCGCCGCGCCGTCATCCGCGTCGGTCAGCACCGCAAGCCGCCAGTCGGCATAACCCTGCCGCGCCAGGGACTCAATCGTGGCGCGCAATGGACCTGGCGCGGGCGCACCGGTCTGCCGCAGGATCAGGCGGAACCCCGGATGATACTCCAGATCGCGGAGCACCTCCGCCAGAATGTTGGCCTCCGCCTTGCCCATGCGGCGGCGGATGCTGGCAATACTGTCGTCGTCCTCGGTCTTCTTCACCTCGATGGTGAAGCTGCGGATCATTTCCTGGCCGTTGTTTGACCGTATCGCCAGCCGCACGGTGTGCGTTCCGTCGCGCAGGCTGCGCGGCGGGCAATGGAAGGCGTAGCCGCTGCGCAGCGCATTCTCCCAGTCCGGAAAGGCTGCGCCGACGTCCTGCCGGGCCAGGCCGTAATGCGCCTCGCCCAGGCGCTGGTCGTCCAGGAACACCTCCAGCGCGGCGATGCCGGAATGCGCCAGCACCCAGCCCTCAATCGTCAGCCGGCCGGTGACCGGCTCCTGCACCGCGTCGTCCACCACCTGCGGGGCGTCGAGTTCGAAACGGAACTCCGACCCGACTTGCGGCTCGGCCGCCGGCGGCGGCGCCTCGGCCGGCGGCGGTGCCGCGGCACGGCGGAACGCGACCAGCTTGACCTCGTCGCGCAGGTCGTCGAGCCCGTTGCGCACGACCACGCGCACGGCATGCTCGCCATCGGCGATATCGGCGAGGTGCTTGTGGAACCGAAAGCCGGACAGCCGGGCCATCGGGATCGCGGCGTGTTCGTCGCCCACGTCGGGCCGCGGCCAGCCCAGTTCGGCGTCGCCCAACTTCTCCCCACCGAGATAGACGCTCACACCGGCGATGCCGACCGCGCAGACCGCCCAGCCATCGACGCCCACCGTTCCGTCCGGCGCAAAAACGGCTTGGTCGCAATAGTAGTGAATCTCTCGCCGCTTGTCCCACACCGCCCGCGGTTCCGCCGCGGCTGGCTCCGGCGCGTCCACGGCCGGCGGCAGTTCGGAACCGTCGGGACCGCCTGGCGTGGCCATGGAATTGAGCGTGGGCCACTGCAACAGCGGATCGGCAGCGACGCTTAAATCGGCCGTCAGATGATCGTCGGCCGGCGCCGCGTGCATCCGCGAGAAGGACTGCGCCGGGTCCGGCGGCTGCCCGTCCGCCGTGCCCGCCGGACGGGCAGGCCCGCGCGCGGCGATGACCCCCACCGGCACAACGACTTCGATGGCGAAGCCGTGCATGCTGAGTGCCTGCACCCGCACACTGCCGAGCGACCACGCCGACAGGTCCACGTGCGCGCTCAGGGCAAACCCGGACAGCCGCGCGTTGGGATAGGTCGGGTAGAAATTCGCCACGTCGTCGCGCTGGCCACCGAGCTTCGCCGCGGGCAGGCGATCATGCTCGCCGGCGAACACCTGCACGGTCACGATCGCCGTCATCGCCACCGCCCAGCCGACCACGTCAAGGTTGCCGTCGCCGTCGAGCGCCGCGTGCTCGACATACAGCACGATCTGCGGCCGGCCGCCGGTATCGGCCAGGCCGGTCAGGGTTGGACCCGACCGCACGATGACCGGCTGGGACGCGGCGGGATCGATCTCGAGGTCCAGGGCTTCGGTGTGACTGTGGCCGTCGCTTGTGCGGGCCCGTATCAGGCACCTGCACAGCGCGGCGGCGCGGGCCTGCAGCCGCGGCATGCTGAACTGGAACGCGCGATGCCGGCCCGGCGTGCCGTCCGGCATCGTCGCCACCGGGGCACGATGCGGCTGCCCGAACACCGTGCGCGCGACCACGACGCCGTCGGTCTCCAGCTCGACGTCCTCGATCACCGCCGGCGACGTGACGCGACCGCGAATCTGCACGTCGAAACGGCCATGAATGAAGCCGCCCGAGACCTCCGGATCGATCTGGATCAGGATCTGCGGTGCCGCCGCGGCGTCCGGCGCCAGTTCCGCTTCGGCATCAGAATCTTCGGCATCGTCCGCCCGAGACGCCGCCGCGAACGACTCCGCATCCTGTGTCGGCACGGTCTCCACACCCGGCGGGCCGGGCGAAACTGTCGCGGGAGGTGTGACAGGCTCCGCCGCCGCGTCGGCAGCGAAACCGCTGCGCTCCCTGGAGCGGCCCGACTTCCGGGCAGGCTTCCCGCGTTTCATCGGCTGCCGCTTTCCGTCATGTCGCTGCTGTCCAGACTGAGTTCCGATCCGTCCGGCCGAATCGCCACCGCCCAATCCGGCAGTCCGGCGCGGCGTTGCCCGCAACACGAAACCACTGCTCGCGGCAGGCGCCGGTCTCGGACCAGCCAGGTCTCGCAGGCCCGATGCGCTACATGTCGAACGGCAACCGCCCTTCGCGGTATCCGTCCTCGTCGAAATGCGCCTGCCCGGACGGCAGAGTGCCGCGGCGCACGCTGTCGGCCACATCGGAATTCTGCTGCAGGTACCATTTCTCGTCCACGCGCATCGGAAACGGCAGGCGACCCTCGAAATAGCCGTCATCGACGAAATGCTGCTGCGCCGACTTTATGACCCCATCCTTGATCGCCTTGCCGATGTCCTCATAGGTCTTGGCATACCAGTCCTCGTTCACCGCGAGTCCGGCAATCATCATTTTGAGGATCCGGATGAATTCCTCATACGATACATTAACGCGCAATTCGCCCTTGACCGTCGAGATCTCCACCGAGCGCCGGATCAGATCGAATGGCGGTACGTATCTCACGAAGCCCCCTGCATGGCGCGGCATCCAGTTTGCGAAAGGCGAAACCGATGACGCCGATGAATACCCGTACAACGCCTGCAATGGAACAGGGAATCGTCCTTTTCCGGCACGCCGCGCCGTCGCTTCGCCCCGGCCGGCGAAACGCCGGCCGATGAGACTTGGCGTGCCGCCCGTGGTCTGTGCTAATTGCGTCCGTGCAGATCGCACTGGCGGACGCCGATGTACCGGCAGGCGCCGGCGGTGCAAGGCGCGGATGCTGACCAGCATGGGATGTCCTGCATGAAGACGGATCTGGCGACCGCCTCCGGGCACGCCGCGAACGACATTGAACTGGCCGACCGGGTGCGCCAGTTCCCGAACGCGCGCGTCGTCGTGTTGGGCGACGTCATTCTCGACCGTTATGTGACCGGCAGCGCGCACCGCCTGTCGCCCGAAGCGCCCATACCGGTACTGCGGCCCAGCGCCAATCGCAGCACGCTCGGCGGCGCGGCGAATGTGGCTCTGAACATCGCGACGCTCGGCGGCCAGACACTGCTGATCGGCGTCATCGGCGACGATGCGGCGGGCGCCGAAATGACCCGGCTGGTGGAGGCCGCGGACGGCGTTGCCTGCCAGCTCGTCGTTGCTCCGGGGCGGCCGACCACCGCCAAGACCCGCTTTATGGCCGGATCGCATCAGCTTCTGCGGCTCGATGAAGAAACCACCGAGCCGCTGCCGGCGGAAATCGCCGCGACCTTGCTGGCGCGCTTCGATGCCGCGCTCGACTGGGCGGATGTCGTCGTGCTGTCCGACTATGCCAAGGGCGTGCTCGGCGACGCAGTGCTGGCCGCGATCCTGGTGCGAACCAAGGCGCGCGGCTGCCTGGTGGTCGCCGATCCGAAACGTGACGATTTCGCGGCTTATCGCGGCGCCGCCATCCTGACGCCGAACGAGCATGAGGTGCGCCTCGCCACCCGCATCGACGCCGAGCATGACACAGAGGCCGATCATGCCGGCCGCGCCGCGCTGGATGCCACCGGCGGGCAGGCGGTGTTGGTCACACGCTCGGCCCGGGGCCTGACCCTGGTCCGCCGCGACTGCCCGGCGCTGCATCTGCCGGCCCGGGCCCGCGAGGTGGCCGACGTCTCCGGCGCCGGCGACACGCTGGTCGCGGCGCTCGCGGTGGCCCTGGGCGCCGGCGCGTCGCTGCCCGACGCCGCCACGCTCGCCAACCTTACCGCCGGCATTTCCGTCGGCAAACAGGGCACCGCCACCGTCAGTCGCCAGGAATTGCTCGGCGCGCTGCATCTGGAGGACCTGGTGGCGACCGACCGCAAGGTGGCGACGGCGGACCAGGCGGCGATACGCGTCGCATCCTGGCGCACCAACGGCTTGCGGATCGGCTTCGCCAATGGCTGCTTCGACCTGATCCATCCCGGCCATGTCCGCCTGCTGACCGAGGCGCGCGCCGCCTGCGACCGGCTGGTCGTCGCGCTGAACACCGACGCATCGGTGAAGCGCCTGAAGGGACCGACCCGCCCGGTGCAGACCGAGACCGCGCGGGCCACCGTGATGGCGTCGCTGGCGCCGGTCGATCTCGTCGTGCTGTTCGACCAGGAAACGCCGCTCGAACTGATCCGCGCGTTGCGTCCGGACGTGCTGGTGAAAGGCGCCGACTACACCGTGGACCAGGTGGTCGGCGGCGACCTGGTGCGCGGCTGGGGCGGCCGCGTGCTGCTGGTCAATTTGCAGCAGGGCCACAGCACGACCGGCACGATCAGGCGGATGACCGCGCCGGCGCTGGCCGGCCCCGCCGCATAACCCACACCGGCGGACCCATGGACAAGAAAAAACTCGTCGCTTGCGCGATCTTCGAGAATGCGGCGCCCGGCCTGCCGGAGTGGCTCGCCTACCACCGCGTGGTCGGTGTCGAGCATTTCGTGCTGTACGACAACGGCAGCTCGGACGATCCGGCGCGGGCGATCCGCAATTCGCCGCTGGCCGAGCATGTGACGCTGATCCACTGGCCGCAGCGCCCGGGGCAGGTGGCGGCGTACCGGCACTTCATCGACATCTTCGCGCCCGGCTTCGAATGGGCGGCGTTTCTCGATCTGGACGAATTCCTGTTGCCGCTGAACGGCCGCAACGTGGTGGATACGCTCGATTGGCTCAGCAATGCGTCGGCGGTGCTGGTGCATCGGCGGGTGTTTGGGATCGCGCAACCGCGGGACCCGCCGCCGGGATTGGTGATCGAGACCTACGACCGACGCGCCGCCGACAATTTTCCCGCCCACCGCCATGCCAGGACGATCGTGCGGTGCAACGAACTGCTGGACGTGACGCAGAACCCGCATGAGTTCCGCGTCAACGGACCGGTATTCAACACCGCCGGGCACCTGGCACCCAACAGTGCGATACAGGACCAGCCCTGCTACCAGAACCTGGTGATCAATCACTACTATGCCAGGTCACGGCCGGATGCGTTGGCGAAGCTCCAGAGCCAAGCGACAGCCGGTGCCGCCACGGCGAAGGGCGAGCCCGGGGTTTCCGACTTGCTCGCCGCGCTGTGCCAGGTCCAGGACACGGCGATCCAGGCTTTCGCGCCCGCGGTCAGGCAGCTGCTTGGACAGGCTCCGGTCGCTACCCCGGCGCCGGAAGCAAGCGACCCCGGCCCGGTGGCGCTGGCGTCCGTGGCGCCGGTGACCGTGGCGCCGGTGTCGGTGCCGGAGTCGGTCGCGGCGGCGGTGGCAGCAGCCTTCATGGCCCACGCGCCAGACTCGCCGGCCGCGCGGCCCGAGCCGCCACCGCTGCCCGATGTGGTCGTTCTGGCCCCCGTGGAAGGCGCGGCGACCTGGCTGGCGCGCGGGCCGGACGCGCGGGAACGTGCCGGCGGACTGGGCTTGGTGTTCCGCGACCGCTCACGGCCCGGGGAGCACTGGCTGGCTGCCCTGCGCGGCGGCGCGGCCGTGGCGACAATCGATCCGGCGTTCCTGCGCGACGAATTCGATCGGATTCGCGATTTTCCGACCGACGGCGAGGCACGCGCGGCATGCGACTCGGCCCTGGCCCAGACGCAGGGTCGCTGATCTCGCTCCGTCCACCCTATCCCGCCCACCTCGTGGGCGCGGTCATTCGCGCTGCCGCAGGAAGCTGCCGAACGCCGCCAGCGTCACGTCCGACACGTGATGCTCGATCCCCTCCGCGTCCTGTTCCGCCGCCTCGGCCGGCACGCCGACCGCCAGCAGCACGTCCACCACCAGCCGGTGGCGGGACCGCACCCGCGCGGCCAGAAGCTCGCCGCCCTCGGTCAGGAACACGCCGCGATAGGGCTTGGCGATCGCCAACCCCTCGCGTTTCAGCCGGCCGATCGTCTTGATGGCCGTCGCGTGCGACACGCCGAGCCGGCGGGCGATGTCGGTGGGCCGCGCCTCGCCGTTGCTCTCCAGCAGGTCGGAGATCAGCTCGACGTAATCCTCCAGCAGCGCGCCGGATTGCGCCGTGCGCGCCTTGCCGAAGCGCTGCGCCTGCGTCGGCTCTGCCGGCAGCGCGGCTTTCGCTGGAATCGCCATGGCCGCCATCATCGCACGGATTGCCTTATCCGAAAGGGATCGGCGCACCCACGGTCTGCAAAAGCAGAATCAGGTTCAGCGCCAGCACCAGCACGGCGGCGAGCACCGCGCCGGCCCGAGTCCAGCCCCGCACCGCGAAGGCGCCCATGATGTCGCGCCGCCCGGCCAGCACCAGCAAGGCGATCATCGGCACCGGCAGCACCAGGCTCAGCACCACCTGGCTGCCCACCAGCGCCTGGGTCGCATTCACCCCCAGCGCCACCACGACCACCGCCGGCACCATGGTGACCAGGCGGCGCACCCATAGCGGGATCCGGAATCCAGCAAAATCCTGCATGATCACCTGGCCGGCCATGGTCCCCACCACCGAACTGGAAAGCCCGGAAGCCAGCAGCGATACCAGGAACACCGCCGCCGCGCCGGCGCCGAGCAAGGGCGTGAGGGTGTGATAGGCGGTCTCGATTTCCGCGACTTCGGGATGGCCGGCGTGGAACGCAGCCGCCGCCATCGCCAGCATCGCCATGTTGACCAGCCCGGCGATGCCCAGCGCGATCACCACCTCGCGATTGGAAAAGCTCAGGATGCACCGCCGTTCCGCATCGTTGAACGCCGGCGTGCGACCCTGCATGAGGCTGGAATGCAGGTAGATCGCATGCGGCATCACGGTGGCGCCGATGATGCCGACAGACAGCATCACGCTGGCCGGCCCGTTCAGTTCGGGCACCACGGCGTGAAACCCGAATGCCGCCCAGTCCGGCGGCGCGATCGCCAGCTCGACGAGATAGCAGATGCTGATGAGGCCGACGAAGCCGCTGATCAGCAGCTCGATCGGGCGAAAGCCGCGGCGCTGCAGCGTCAGCATCGCCAGACTGGCGGCGAAGGTGATCAGCAGCCCGACCAGCAGGGGAACGTGGCACAGCAGCGCCAGCCCGATGGCGGCGCCGAGCGATTCGGCGAGGTCGGTCGCCATCGCGGCGATTTCGCTCACGACCCACATGGCAAGCACGAGCCGGCGGGGGAAATGGATGCGGCACAGCCCGGCAAGGCTCTCGCCGGTGACGATGCCGAGCCGGGCGGACAGCGCCTGGAACAGCATCGCCACGAGGTTCGCGGCGACCACGACCCACAGCAGCATATAACCGAACCGCGCGCCGCTCTGGATGTTGGTGGCGAAATTGCCGGGATCCACATAGGCGATCGAGGCGATGATGGCCGGCCCGGCGAAGGGCAGCAGCGCACGCAGGCCATGGCGACGGCCAGCCAGCACCTCCCGCGCAGCAAACGCCGAGCGATCGGAGATCGTCAGGGGCCGGGCGAGGGCCTCACTCATGCTTTCGTTGCCTCGACCATACTGTGGACCATACGCAACACAATGTAGCCTAGGCTACATTTCATGGCAAGCAAATAGGCGACCGCCGGGCGGGTTCAACCTTGCCACGACGCGGGAGAGCAAAGTGCGTGAGCACCGAGGGTGATCGGACCGCCGCGCCGCGTCTTTGTCCGCCGCCATGCCGCGCGTCGATCCGCTTCGCGGCGCAACCCCGCCACAGGGGGAACGTTTCTTCTGATCAGTCCCCCAGCCTGAACGCGTCGGTGATCCGCCGTACCCGGCCGTTTGCGTCCACCACCAGAACGTCGAACCGCACCCCGGCCGCGCCCCACTCGGGATGCTCGGCCAGGATGATCTCGGCCGCGGCCAGCAACCGCACGCGCTGACGGGGCGAAACCGCGGCAGCGGCGTCGGCCAGCCTGGGGCGCGCCTTCACTTCGACGATCGCAAGCATGCCGCGGCGCTCGGCCAGCATATCCACCTCGCCCGCTTCGGTGCGCAGCCGCCGGGCGAGCACTGTCCAGCCCTCGCCTTCCAGCGCCGCGCAAGCGGCGGCTTCCGCCGACACCCCCAGCGCGTGCGCGCGCCGGCCCCGCTGCTGCCGTGCGGTCATCCCGCCAGCCTGCGCCGCAAAGCGCTAACTTAGGGTGAACGCGGTTGCTTCCTGGTGGTGCGGCCGCCAAGGCTGGACGTAGTCGAACCCCTCCGCTGCCTCATGCGGAGGGGCGGGACCGATTCTCACCCGATCAGGTGAGCGACCCAGTGGAACACCCCGATATTGCTGAGGTCGTTCCATGTTGCGAAGATGAACAGGCTGGCCAGTACGGCGAGCCCCGCGCGGAACCCGTATTCCTGCGCGCGCACCGGCAGCGGCCGGCCGCGGATCGCCTCGGCCGCGTAGAACAGCAGGTGCCCGCCATCCAGCACCGGGATCGGGAACAGGTTGATCAGCCCGAGATTCACCGACAGCAACGCAATGAACGAAACCAGGCTGGCGATACCGAGTTCCGCGACCTGCCCGGATAGCTGGGCGATGCGCAGCGGTCCGCCCAGGTCCGCCGTGCCGCGCGTCCCGGCGATCATCTGCGCGATCCCGCTCACGGTCTCCGACGTTACGTCCCAGGTCTGCGTCACGCCGCCCAACAGCGCCGCCCCAAGGGGAACATGGTGGTACTGAACCATGCCGCCGCGGATCCCCAGCAAGCCGACCCGCCGGCCACCCACCTCCTGCGCTCCGGTGTGCACCACGACGGTGCGGGTGGCGTCGCCGCGGGCGATGACGAGTGACATCGTGTCGTCCGGGTGCGACGTGATGATGCGCTGGATGTCCTCGAACGAGTGAATCGGCTGGCCGGCGATGCTGTCGATCCGGTCGTTGGTCTTCAGCCCCGCATGGTCGGCCGCGCTGCCGGCGAGCACGCCTCCCACCACCGGCAGGGTCACCGGTTTCCCCATGCTGGCGAACAGCCCGGCGAACAGCACCATGGCGAGCAGAAAATTCGCGATCGGGCCGGCCGCAACGATGATGGCGCGCTTGTACACTGGTTTTTCATGGAATGTGCGGCCGGCGATCCAGGACGCGCGCGTCTCCGCCGTGACATCCTGCAGCCGCTCCTGGCCGTGCATTTTCACGTAACCGCCCAGCGGCAGCCAGGCAAGCTTCCAGCGCGTGCCGCGCCGGTCCACCCAACTGGCGATCGCCCGGCCGAAGCCGATCGAGAACACCTCCACGTGCACGCCGCACCAGCGGGCAGCCAAGTAGTGGCCGAACTCGTGCACGAAGACCAGGATACCGAGCACGATCGCGAACGAAACGCCGCTGCGGATGACGTCGGGAATGGCGTGGAGCACGTTGGCTGTTCTTTGTCTCTGTTCGGGCGTCAGGCGGCGCGGGCGGCAGCGAAGCGGTCGGCGGCCCGGCGGGCAGCCTGGTCCAGGGCAATAACCTCCTCCAGCGTGTCGGCGGGCGGAGTCCCCAGCATGTCCAGCACATGTGCCACCGTGCCGGCGATATCAAGGAACCCGATCCTGCGTCGCAGGAAAGCTTCAACGGCAACCTCATTTGCCGCATTCAGTATCGCCGGCGCGCCCCCACCCGCGAGCAATGTCTCACGAGCCAGGCGAAGTGACGGGAAACGATCCAAATCCGGCTCCTCGAAATCCAGCCTGGCCACGGCGGCCAGATCCAGCCGGGGAGATGGGGTGGCAATGCGCTCCGGCCAAGCCAGCGTGTGGGCGATCGGAATGCGCATGTCCGGCGAGCCGAGCTGCGCCAGCACCGACCCGTCACGGTAACAGACCATCCCGTGGATGATCGACTGCCGGTGCACAAGAACCCCGATTGCCTCCGCCGGCAGCCCGAACAGGCGCGCGGCTTCAATGATCTCCAGGCCCTTGTTCATCATGGTGGCCGAGTCGATCGAGATCTTGGCGCCCATCGACCAGACCGGATGGCGCAACGCCGCCTCGGGAGTCGCCTTGGCCATCTCCTCCAGGCTGGCGGTGCGGAATGGGCCGCCGGAGGCGGTGAGGATGATCTTCTCCACCGCCGCATAGTTGCGGTCCGCCATCGACTGGAAGATCGCGTTGTGCTCGGAATCGCAGGGCAGCAGGGTGGCGCCGGCCTCGCGCACCGCGCGCAGCATCACCTCGCCGGCGCAAACCAGCGCCTCCTTGTTGGCCAGGGCGACGAATTTGCCGCGGCGGACCGCCGCCAGGGTCGGCGCCAGCCCGGCGGCACCGGTGATCGCTGCCATGGTCCAGTCGGCGTCCAGCGCGGCGGCCTCGACCACGGCTTCCGCGCCGGAGGCGACCTGCACGCGGGTGCCGGCGAGGGCCGCACGCAGGGCCGCGTGGCAGGACGCATCGGCGACCACCGCGCGTTCCGCGCCAAGCGCAATGGCCTGTTCCGCCAGCACCGGGACATTGCGCCCGCCGACCAGCGCCCGGACCCGGAAGTGGTCCGGCGAGGCGGCCAGCAATTGCACCGTCTGGGTGCCGACGCTGCCGGTACTGCCCAGAACGGTGACGGTGCGCGGCGCGGGTGCGTTCATCCCCACAGCACTACTCCACGTCCCTCCATCAACGCCAGCAATGATGCCGCCAATGCAACCGCCAGCAGCGCGTCCAGCCGGTCCAGCAATCCGCCGTGCCCCGGAATGAGGCGGCCGGAGTCCTTCACGCCGAAATGGCGCTTGACGAAGCTCTCCAAAAGATCGCCGGCCTGCGCGACCACCCCGAGCAACCCGGCCAGCACGGCGGCACGCCAGGGCGACGCCGCTAACGGAACGGCGGCAACCACGCCGACCAGCACGGCGGCGAGCCATCCGCCCAGTGCGCCCGCCACCGTCTTGCCGGGCGAAATGCGCGGCGCCAGGCGCGGCCCACCCACCGCCCGGCCAGCAATGTACGCACCGATGTCGCTGGCCCAAACGAGCACCAGCAGGAACATCAGGTTGGCCCGCCCCACCACCGGATCGGCGCGCAGCCAGACCAGGCCGGCGGCGGCCAGCAGGATATAGGCCACGCCGGCCAACAGGCTCGCCGCGCCACCATGTCCCACCCGCACCATCCGCACCCATTCAACCGCCGCGCCGAGCGTCCCGGCGAGCATCAGTGCAGCAAACGCCACCCCGCCGACCCAGATGCACAACAGCACGAGCGGCGCGAGAACCACGGCCGAAAGGACCCGCAGCCGCAGATCGCCCCAGCGCGCCGCGCGCATCAGCTTAAGCAGGACAACAATAGACTTCTCCCCCTCCGCTTGAGGGAGGGGGTTGGTGGGAGGGGTGCATACAGCGACGGTTGGCAGGTGAACGCACCCCTCCGCCCAACCCCCTCCCTCAAGCGGAGGGGGAGAATGCGGATCCGCACGGCGCCGCGCACACCGCCCCGTTGCGGCAGGCCAGCCTGTTGCGGCAGCCCAACCTGTTGCAATGTCTCAGCCAGGACGGGTGCCAAAGCGCCGCTCCCGCCCGGCATATGCGGCGAGCGCGGCGGCGAAATGCTCGGCGGCGAAATCCGGCCAGAGCACGTCAAGGAACACCAGCTCCGCATAAGCGCCCTGCCACAGCAGGAAATTCGACAGCCGCTGCTCGCCGGACGTGCGGATCATCAGATCGGGGTCCGGCATGCCCGCGGTGGCGAGCAATCCCCCGAACGCCGCCTCATCCAGGTCCGCCGGATCGAGCCGCCCGTTCCGCGCCGCCTCCGCCGCCGCGCGCGCCGCCGCCACGATCTCCGCCCGTGCGCCATAGGACAGCGCCACCGTCAGGTTGAGCCGGGCATTCGCCGCGGTGGAACGCTCCGCCGCCTCCAGGTCGCCCTGGATGTCGGCGTCGAACCGGACGCGGTCGCCGATGATGCGCAGCCGCACGCCGTTGGCCCGCAGCTCGGCGATCTCGGTGCGCAGGTAGTGGCGGAGCAATCCGGTCAGGTCCAGCACCTCGCCGGCCGGCCGCCGCCAGTTTTCGCTGGAGAACGCGTAGAGGGTCAGCCAGCCCACGCCGGCCTGGATCGCCGCCTCGATGGCGCGGCGAACCGCCCGCACGCCCTCCCGATGGCCGGCGATGCGCGGCAACCGGCGCGACGCGGCCCAACGGCCGTTGCCGTCCATGATGATGGCGACATGCGCCGGCACCGCGTCGGAGGACCCGGGTGCGACGCCGTTCTGGATGGCGGCGGTGGCGGACATCGTGCCGAATCGAACCTCAGACCTGGCGGATGTCCTTTTCCTTCTCCGCCAGCACCTCGTCCACCCGCTTGATATAGCCGTCGGTCAGCTTCTGCACCTCGGTGCTCCAGTCCTTCGCCACGTCCTCGCCGATGTCGTGCTTCTTCTCGTAGGTCTTCACCTGCTCCATGCCGTCGCGCCGCACGCCGCGCACCGCCACCCGCGCGCCCTCGGCGTATTTATGCGCCGTCTTCGCCAGGTCGTTGCGCCGCTCGGTGGTGAGCTGCGGGATCGGCACCCGCACCAACTGGCCGTCCGACGCGGGATTGAGGCCGAGGCCCGAGTCGCGGATCGCCTTCTCGACCGCGCCGACCAGGGCGCGGTCCCACACCTGCACGGTCAGCAGCCGCGCTTCCGGGGTGCCGACGCTGCCCACTTGTGTGAGCGGCATCTCCGTGCCGTAGGCGTGTACCCGCACCGGCTCCAGCAGGCCGGGATGTGCCCGCCCGGTGCGCAGGCCGTGGAATTCGCGTCTGAGCGTCTCAAGCGCGCCCTCCATGCGGCGGGTGAGGTCCTGTTTCAGCGTATTGAGATCGGCTGCTGGCATCTGGCGGTCCTCCAGCGGATTGGCGTGATCTTATTGCTGCGCGATGATCCGGGTGAAGCGCCCCTCGCCACGCATGACGGCGGCGAAGGCGCCCGGGGCGTGGATGTTGAACACCAGGATCGGCAGCGCATTCTCCCGCGCCAGGCTGATCGCCGCGGCGTCCATCACCTTCAGGTCGTTGGCCAGCACGTCGTGGTAGCTCAATTGCTCGTAGCGCCGCGCGTCCGGCACCTTGCGCGGATCGGCGGAATAGACGCCGTCCACCTGGGTGCCCTTCAGCAGGGCGTCGCAGCCCATTTCCGTGGCGCGCAGGGCGGCGGCCGTGTCGGTGGTGAAGAACGGGTTGCCGGTGCCGGCGGCGAACACCACCACCCGGCCCTTCTCCATGTGGCGCTCGGCACGGCGGCGGATATAGGGCTCGCAGACCGAGGACATCGGTATGGCGGACTGCACGCGGGTGGGCGTGCCGCGCTGTTCCAGCGCCGATTGCATGGCCAGCGCGTTCATCACCGTGGCCAGCATGCCGATATAGTCGGCCTGGGCCCGTTCCATCCCGGCGGCGGCGCCGGAGACGCCGCGGAAGATGTTGCCGCCGCCGATCACCAGGCAGACCTGCACGCCCATGCCGACCACGTCGCCGACATCCACCGCGATGGCGCGGACGGTGTCGTTGTCCAGGCCGTAGTCGCGCCGGCCCATCAGGGCCTCGCCCGAGAGCTTCAGCAGGACGCGCTTGTAAAGCGGCTGGTGGGGCATGCGGCGCGGCTTCCTGGCGATGCGGCGCGCGCACCCTAGTGGCAGGGCGTGGGGGGAACAAGGTGGCGGCGGACAGGGGCGAAAAGTTGCGCAGGCCATGCCCCGCAGCCGGACCGCTCGCCCGGTGCGGGCTCGGATTTATAGATGGCCACCCCGCCACCATGAGGCCATCGTGCGATTGATCGCCGTGATCGATCCCGGGCTGACTCCAGCGAAATCGACGGATCCGGACTTATAAGGGAATTATCAGGGAGACTGCCGCCGCGCCGGCCGTCCCCTCGACGCGGCGGACCCGATGATCCCGCACTACAGACCCTCCCAACCCCGCCAGACCTGCTCCACCGTCGCCATGTAGGTGTCGATGTCGCGGTCTTCCGGCGCCACCAGCACATGCTGCACGCCGGCTTCCTGATACGCCGCCAACTTGTCGGGCAGGTCGCCGACATTCGCCTCAGTGCAACCGATGCGCAGCGAGATCGTGAACGCCGCATCCGGCCGTTCGGCGCGCAGCCGCTGCACCATCGCCGCCGCCTGCTCCGGAGCGACGCGGCTGCCGTGCCAGCCATCCAGCCGCAGCGCGCGCCTGATCGCCGCGTCCGACGAACCGCCGATCCAGATCGGGATCGGCGCGCAAGGCTGCGGCTGCATCCGCATCTCCTTCACCACAGCCGGAATCCACCGCGTAGGGAAGGTCACCGGGTCCTCGTGCCACACCGCGCGCATCAGCGCGATGCCTTCGTCCATGCGCCGCCCGCGCTCGTGGAACGGCACGCCGAGCGCGTTGAACTCCGCCTCCATCCAGCCGACGCCGGCGCCCAGGATCAGCCGGCCCTGCGACAGGTTCTGCAGCGTCGCCAGCTCCTTCGCCAGCGGCAGCGGATGGCGCATCGGCAGCACCAGCACGCTGGTGCCGAGCCTTACGCGCTGCGTGCAAGCCGCCGCCCAGGTCAGCGTCAGCACCGGGTCCCAGAAATTCGGCGACGGCGGATAGTTCGCGTCCTTCGGCACGATGATGTGCTCGCTGACCCACACATCGGCGTAGCCGAGTTGCTCGGCCTGCATTGCGACGCGGCGGATCGCGTCGGGCCCGGCCTTGCGGCCGATATGCGGCAGATGGATGCCGAGTTGCATGTGCGTGCCTCCCGTTTCTGGCGCCCGGACGGTGGCGCGTTCCGCCGCCGGCGTCCAGCGCGCCTGACAGGCCGCTTCCGGCCCGAGACACACGCCGGGAAGGCAAGCTACCCGAACGGGAGAAACCGCATGAAGGCGTCCGCGACCGTTGTCGCGATCCTGCTGCGGTGCGGCATCGCCATGCCGGCGAATGACGCCGCGCCGATTCCCGACCGCGAGGCCGCCGTAAGCAACGGCGCGCCCCTGCCGCTGCGGACCTGGCTGCGCCTGCTGACCTGCATGGTCATGACCGAGGCCATGATCCGCGCACGCCTGCACGCGCGCTTCGCCACCACGCTGCCGCGCTTCGATGCACTGGCGGCGCTGGATGCCGCCGGCACCGAATTGACGATGTGGGGGCGCTGTCGGCGCGGCTGATGGTCACCAGCGGCAACGTCGTCACCGGGCTGGTCAATGCGATGGAGAAGGATGGGCTGGTTGCGCGCAGCCGCCATCCGGCCGATCGGCGCAGTACGCTAATCGGCATGACGGATGCGGGCCGCGCGCCGTTCGGCCGCATGGCTCCCGCGCACGCGGAGTGGATAGAACAGGCAATGGCGGGATTGGATCGCAGGGAGGCGGCGCGGCTTTGCGAAGTGCTTGGGCGCCTCAAGGCTTCGGTGCGCGGCTCCGCTGCAGCCGCCACCACACCGTCACTCCCCCACAGGAAACGCCGCTGATGAGCAGCGGCATTCCGCTCTGTCATTGCGGGGCCGAAGCGGCGAAACAACCTCTCGCACCAGAAGCCGCACCGTTTCGCTCGCCAGGCGGTTCCGGATGGCTGGGGGACCTGGATTCGAACCAAGGCTGCCCGGGTCAGAGCCGGGAGTTCTACCGCTAAACTATCCCCCAACAGCGCAGGCGCTGCCCGATAGCACGGTCGCCTGCCGCCAGCAACCGGTTGCTCCGTCAGCCGATCGGCGGTCGCTCCCGCTGCTGTGCCAATCGGTCGTACAGCCCTCCCGCCTCGCGGGGTTGAGGCGCGCCGCGCCGAACAGGCAGCGCTACGCCGCGAAGATCGCGCCGATCGTCCGCGCCAGGCTGGGGCACCATTCCGGCAACCGCACGCCGAACACCGCCGCCAGCTTCGTGCAATCCAGCCGCGAGTCCGCCGGGCGCTTCGCCGGGGTCGGCCAATCGGCGGTGCCGATCGGATCGACGCGAGGCACCGCCGCGCCGTGCCGGGCGGCCTCGGCGAACGTCGCGCTCGCCAACCCGTGCCAGGTGGTCCACCCGCTTCCCGCCGCATGAAACACCCCGCCGAACGCCTCCTGCCACCCCGAAGCGGCGATGCGCGCGGCAATCTCCAGAATCGCCGCGGCGAGGTCGGGCGCGGCGGTCGGGCAGCCCTTCTGGTCGGCCACCACGCTCAGCCGCTCGCGCGTCTTCCCCAGCGTCAGCATGGTGCGCACGAAGTTCCGTCCGGTTGCCGCATACACCCAGGAGGTGCGCAGCACGACGGCGCGCGGGCCGGCGCCCAGCACCGCTGCCTCGCCGGCCAGCTTGCTCGCCCCATACACGCATTGCGGCGCCACGGCGTCGGTCTCGACATACGGCGCGCCCTTGGCGCCGTCGAACACGTAGTCGGTCGAGACATGGATCAGCGGAATCCCGGCCGCCGCGCACAGCCGCGCCAGTTCCGCCGGACCGTCGCGGTTCGCGCGATACGCCGCCGCCGCCTCCTGCTCTGCCGCGTCCACCGCGGTGTAGGCGGCGGCGTTCACCACCAGCCATGGATCGGCTTGCGCGAACGCCGCGCCGATGCTCTCCGGCCGGTCGAAATCGAACGCCGGCCGACCCACCAGGCAGATCGGCACGGTGGCCACCGCCGCCAGCGCCGAGGCGAGCTGCCCGCTGCCGCCCGTTACCAGGATCGGTCGCGCCGCCGTCCCAGACATCGGTTGCGCCGCCATCTCAGGCTCGGAACCAGTCCGGACACTCCGCCAGGCGCGGCAGGACGGCGTCCTTGTCGGACAGCAGCACCTCCGCTGCCGGGATCGGCCAGGGAATCGCCAGCGCCGGGTCATCCCAGATCACCCCGCGCTCCGCCGCCTTGTCGTAGGGCGCGGTGACCTTGTAGATCACCTCGGTATCCGGCTCCAGCGTGCAGTAGCCGTGCAGGAAGCCCACCGGCACCCACAACTGCTGCCAGTTCTCCGCGCTCAGCACCGCCCCCACATGCCGGCCATAGGTGGGCGAGCCGCGCCGCACATCCACCGCCACGTCCCAGATCGAGCCGCGCACCACCCGCACCAGCTTGCCCTGCGCGTTCGGTCCGATCTGCAGGTGCAGCCCGCGCAGCACGCCGCGCTCGGTGGACCGCGCGTGGTTGTCCTGCACGAACGGGCCGGGGATGCCGGCAGCGCCAAACCGCGGCCCGTTCCAGGTCTCGGAAAAGAAGCCGCGCGCGTCGAGAAAACGCGGCGGCGTCAGCAGCAGCACATCCGGAATAGCCAGGCGTTCGACGATCACGCGAGTTCCCCCTCGGCCAGATCCAGCAGCACCCGGCCCAGTTCGGTCTTGCCCAGCCCGCTTGCGTGGCTGCGCAGGGCGTCCCTGTCGATGAAGCCCATGCGGAACGCCACCTCCTCTGGACAGCCCACCAGCATGCCGGTGCGCGACTGGATGGTCTGCACGAAGGTGGCGGCCTGCAGCAGGCTGTCGGGCGTCCCGGCATCCAGCCAGGCACAGCCGCGCGACAGTTTCTCCACGTGCAAGCTGCCGGCGTGCAGATAAAGCTGGTTGAGGTCGGTGATCTCCAGCTCGCCGCGCGCGGACGGACGGATCAGGCGAGCCAGTTCGCTGACCTGCCGGTCGTAGAAATACAGCCCGGTCACCGCCCAGTTGGAGGTCGGCGCCGCCGGCTTTTCCACCAGTTCCACCGGCCGGCCGGCCGCATCGAAGCTGACCACGCCATAGCGCTCCGGATCGCGCACCTGATAGGCAAACACCGTCGCCCCCACCGGCCTCGCCGCCGCGGTGCGCAAGGTGACGGAGAGGTGGTCGCCGTGGATCAGGTTGTCGCCCAGTGCCAGCGCGCAGGCCCCGCCGGCGAGCCAGTCCCGGCCGATCAGGAACGCCTGGGCGATGCCGTCCGGACTGGCTTGCTCGGCGTAGTCGATGCGCATGCCGAAGCGCCCGCCGTCGCCCAGCAGCCGGCGGAACTGCGGCAGGTCGTCCGGCGTGGAGATCACCAGCACCTCACGGATTCCCGCCAGCATCAGCGTGGACAACGGGTAATAGACCATCGGCTTGTCGTACACCGGCAATAGCTGCTTCGACGCCGCGAGGGTCATCGGATGCAGCCGCGTGCCGGAGCCGCCGGCGAGCAGGATGCCCTTCATCGCGTGGTCTCCAGGGGGCCGGTTTCCAGGGGGACGGTCTCCAGGGGCCGAACGCCCAGGCGGTGGCCGGAGTAGCGCCCGCCGCGTACGCCTTCCCACCAGGTGCGATTGGCCAGGTACCAGTCGATCGTGCGCTCCAGCCCGGTCTCGAAGTCATGCGGCGCCTGCCAGCCGAGCGCGGTTTCGGTGCGGGCCGGGTCGATCTCATAGCGAAAATCGTGCCCGGGCCGGTCGGTGACGAACCGGATCAGGCGGCTCCGCTTGCCGGCCGGGTCGGGAACACGGCGGTCCAGGCAGGCGCAGATCGCCCGCACCACATCGAGGTTGCTGCGCGGCTGGCGCCCGCCGATCGCGTACGTGGCCCCCGGCTGGCCCTGCTCCAACACCCGCACCAGCGCTTCCGCGTGGTCCTCGACGAACAGCCAGTCGCGGCAGTTGGAACCGTCGCCATAGACCGGCAGTTCCTTGCCCTCCAGTGCGTTCAGCGTGACCAGCGGGATCAGCTTCTCCGGGAACTGCCACGGCCCGTAATTGTTGCAGGTGTTGCTGACGATGACCGGTAGGCCGTAAGTGTGCTGCCAAGCCCGCGCAAGGTGGTCGGACGCCGCCTTGCTGGCCGCATAGGGGCTGCGCGGATTGTACGACGTGGTCTCGGTGAACGGAGGATCGTCCGCGTCCAGCGCGCCGAACACCTCGTCGGTGGAAACGTGGTGGAAGCGGAACGCCGCCCGCCGGGCGGCATCCAGCCCGGCGAAATGGACCCGCGCCGCTTCCAGCAGGACGAAGGTGCCGACGACGTTGGTCTGCACGAAGGCCGCCGGACCGTCGATCGAGCGGTCCACGTGGCTCTCCGCCGCCAGGTGCATCACGGCGTCCGGCTGATAGGTGGCAAAGACCTGCCGCATCGCCGCCGCATCGGCGATGTCCGCGCGTACCAGCACGTGCCGGGGGTGATGGCGCGCCTCCTCCAGGGCCTCCTCCGAGGCGGCATAGGTCAGCTTGTCCACGTTGATCGCCACGTGGTCGGTCCGGCGCAGCAGATGGCGCACCACAGCGGAGCCGATAAACCCGCATCCGCCGGTCAGCAGCAACTTCATCGCCTCGGCCACTCCTGTCTGTGCCGCCGGACCGGATGGGAATGGCCGCCGGCCGTGCCACGCCGTCTCAGTCCAGACCGGCTCCCGCCTTATGCCGCATCGGCACCCGCTCATGGAAGCGCGCGGTGGAGGACGGGCGAGGTTTAATGCTGCGGTGCGTCAGCCGTGGCCCAGCAGCGTGCCGGCCCATACCCCCAGCAGGCACAGCGCAACCGAGCCCAGGATGTAGAATCCGGCCCACAGCACCTCCCCGGCTTGCAGCAAATCGAGGGTTTGCAGGCTGAACGACGAGAAGGTCGTGAAGCCGCCGCAGATCCCGACCATGACGAAGACGCGGATGTCGGGCGGTACGCTGAGCGCGCCTCGGCTGCCGGTCAGGGCGCCGAACCAGCCGATCAGGCAGGAGCCGCCGACATTGATGAGCAAGGTGCCCCACGGGAATTGCGGGCCGGTGAGTGCGGCCACGCCGACTGCCACCCCGAAGCGCGCCATGCTGCCGAGCGCCCCTCCCAGCGCCACCCAGAACCAGGTCGCCACCTGTCCTCCTGTCGTGTTCCGGCCCGGATCGTCCGCATCGGTCCGAGAAGCGCGGCGGTGGGTCTCCCCGCACTTGATCCGGGGAAGCCCCGCCGTGCACTCGCAACGCCGGCAACCCGCGGCACTGGGTCGGTGAAATGCTGCGCCGATCTTCGAGCAAACACCCAGCCGGCATTGGCTGGGTCGCCGCAACGTGCCACAGCCCGCGCGGCGCTGTCAGCCCCGGCGACAGCAGCGCCGACACGCCTGGCACGGGTTCTGCTCGCCCGCTGTCGCGTCCGGGCTGTCGCGGCGGGGCCGGTCCACAATGGACTTCCGTCGCCCGGCACGGTCCCGGTCGGCACTTCGCTGCGCGGCTACCGCTGATGTGCCTCTCGATCCTGGCGCTCAGGCTCCCGGCTCAGCCGCCAAACCGTACCGGCTGCCGCTTCCGCCCCCATTCCCCCGGCACCGCCTCGAACACCCCCGCCGCCTCCGTGCCACACCTCCGGCAGCGGCCGAGGGCATCGAACCCCCAGGCGCCGAGCTCGTACCAGTCCCGCCCGATCAGCAGCGCCCCGCACCCGTGGCACCAGGTGCTGCCGCCCGCCGGATCATGCACGTTGCCGGTATAAACGTAGCGCAGCCCGCGCCCCATCGCGATCGCCCGCGCCCGGGTCAGCGTCTCCGGCGGCGTCGGATTGTGCTCGCGCATCCGCCAGTCGGGATGGAACGCGGTGAAATGCAACGGCACGTCCACGCCGAGCTCGGCCGCCACCCAACTCGCCAGCGCGCCGATCTCCGAGGAGCCGTCGTTCTCGCCCGGGATCAGCAGCGTAGTGATCTCCAGCCACACTTTTGTCCGGTGCCGCAGCCAGACCAGAGTATCCAGCACGTCGGCCAGCCGCCCGCCGCACAAATTGCGATAGAACGATTCGGTGAACCCCTTCAGGTCCACGTTCGCCGCGTCGATGTGTTCGTAGAACTCGCCGCGCGCTTCCGGCGTGATGTAGCCGGCGGTGACCGCGACGGTCTTCAACCCTGCCGCATGGCAGGCGCGCGCGGTGTCCACCGCGTATTCCAGGAAAATCACCGGATCGTTGTAGGTGAACGCGACCGAGCGGCATCCCAGCCGCCGCGCCGCATCAGCGATCTGCGCGGGGGCGGCGCTCTGGTTCAGCTTGTCGGTCTCGCGCGCCTTGGAGATGTCCCAGTTCTGGCAGAACTTGCAGGTCAGGTTGCAGCCGGCGGTGCCGAACGAGAACACCGGCGTGCCCGGCAGGAAATGGTTGAGCGGCTTCTTCTCGATCGGATCGATGCAGAACCCCGATGACCGGCCATAGGTGGTCAGCACCATCGCGTTGCCCGCCCTGGCGCGCACGAAACACAGCCCGCGCTGGCCCTCGTGCAGCTTGCACAGCCGGGGACAGACGTCGCACTGGATGCGCCCGTCCGGCAGCGCGTGCCAGTAACGGGCGGGAAACCGCGACGTGTCGAGGTCCGTATCGATGTCCATGGCGCGCACTCTAGACCGTCCCCCGCCCGGTGTGGGCTTGAGCCGCGAAGCGGATCAAGGCCGCGGCGAGGGGTGCGTGCCACCCAGGGCAGCGTCGGCACGCCCTCCCGCCGAGGTAACCGCGTCCGGCGCTCGATCGCAGCGCGTTCCGCGCGGCAGGCCTGCTCAGGTTCCGGATGGTCTTCGGCTCCGGGAGGTCGTCGCGGACAAGCTTCCAGAGGACGGGAGCGGACATGTCCTCGTAGCCATGGCGCAGGACCTTGCCGATGCCCGCGACCTTCGTGCACGGGATTTCCGGATGGCGCGCCTTCGTGTCGTGCGGCAGATGCCGGCTGGCTTCGGAGATGATCTCGATGTCCCGTTGAACGAGCCGGTACGGATGGTTCCAGGTACGGTCGGTATGGGGCGCGAAAGCGGCGGTTGTAAGCCAGCTTTCAACCTGGGTTTCCGGCCTCCGCCCGGGTCGTGCAAGCGATACCGCGCCTCTCCTCGACTCTACTGGCTCTCAACCTTTCCTCCGTGCTGAGATTCTTCCTCCTTACCAACGCCTCGCCGCGCGCACTGCTCGCGGCGCGGCAACTCAATCTCCCGTGGCCACCTTGTCCTGCGTCTTCGTTGCGAAATCGCCGGCGTCGTGGCGTTCGTGCAACTGGCCCGATGGTTCGCCCTGCAAGCGGTTGACCATCCGCCCGCGCTGCACCGCCGGCCGGGCGTGGATCGCGTCGGCCCAGCGCACAACGTTCTTGTATTCGTGCACGGCCAGGAACTCGGCGGCCCCGTACTGCCCGAACTTCACCAGGCCGCCATACCAGGGCCACGCCGCGATATCGGCGATCGTGTACACATCGCCCGCCAGGTACTCGTTGTCCGCCAGCCGCTTGTCGAGCACGTCGAGCAGTCGCTTGGTTTCCATGGCGAACCGGTCGATGGCGTATTCGATCTTGACCGGGGCATAGGCGTAGAAATGACCGAACCCGCCGCCGACGTATGGCGTGCTGCCCATCTGCCAGAACAGCCAGGACAGGCACTCGGCGCGCAGGCTGGGCTCGACCGGCAGGAACGCGCCGAATTTTTCCGCAAGATACACCAGGATCGCGCCGGTCTCGAACACGCGGATGGGCTTCGGACCGCTGCGGTCCAGCAAAGCCGGGATCTTGGAGTTGGGATTGATCGCGACGAAGCCGCTGCCGAACTGATCGCCCTCGTTGATCCGGATCAGCCAGGCGTCGTACTCCGCGCCGGCATGGCCGAGGGCCAGCAGCTCCTCCAGCATCACGGTGACCTTCACGCCGTTCGGCGTGCCCAGCGAATAGAGCTGCAGCGGGTGGCGGCCGACCGGCAGTTCCTTCTCATGCGTGGCGCCCGAGACCGGGCGGTTGATGTTGGCGAACCGACCGCCGCTGGGCTTGTTCCAGGTCCAAACCTTCGGTGGGGTGTATTCGGGTGAGTCGGACATGTGCGAGGCTCCGGATGTTTGGCCGGTAGCGTGGCCCGGCCGGTTACCCGGCGCAAGCCCGCGCTACCCAACTGTGGCTAGCTCGTGATCTGTCCGGGTTTTGTAGCTCGTGAAGTGTCCGGTCCTTTGGCCCCCAACGAATGGGGGTTTGCATGGACCGGGCACGGATTCACGAAGGGATACGCCGGATGCGTTTCACGGACGTTCTCGGC
>DATLQW010000187.1:0-10157 GCA_035535035.1 Acetobacteraceae bacterium | reverse complement strand
TGAACCCCGACGAGTATGTATGGAATGAGCTCAAGGCGCATGGTACCGGGCGCAAGCTCATCACCTCGCTGACGCAACTGCGGCGGACGGTCCTCTCGCATATACTGCAGTTGCAGAAGCCGCCTGGATTGGTACAGAGCTTCTTCCATGCACGAACCACGAGCTACGCGCGCGCATGATGGCAATTATTGTGGGAAGGTTAATAAGTGCTGACGGATACCGGACGGCACAGCTTTCCCTCGCCGGCGGAGGTGCCGGCGCTGATGGGAGATTTCGTCCGCTGGCTCGGTGGCGCGCCGGCGACGCCGGAGACCGCATTCATCGCGCATCGCCGGCTGGTGGACATCCATCCGTTCAACGACGGCAACGGCCGCACCGCATGGCTGCTGATGAACCTGGTGCTGATCCGCGGCTTCTATCCGCCGGTGGCCGTGCGCCCGCAGGATCATCCGGCCTACCTCAAGACGTTGCAGGACGCGCAGGCCGGACAGAGCGATGCAGGGTTCAACCGGCTACTTTATCAGCGCCTTGACGCCACCTTCGACGAGTACCTGGGCGCCGAGCGCGAAACGCTGTCTGCTCCAGCCCGTTGCCGCACGTAAACCCGTATAGCGAAGCCGCCGGTCCATGGCAGCCCACCGCGGCCAAAGGTTTACACCGCGCCGCCCGCGCGGCATCACCCACCCCATGACCGAGACCACCCCGAAAATCCGCCTCCGCAACCTCTGCAAGAGCTTCGGTGACAAGGTCGTGCTGGACGGCATCGACCTCGACGTCATGCCGCGCACCTCCATGGTGGTGATCGGCGGCTCCGGCTCCGGCAAGTCGGTGCTGCTGAAATGCATCCTCGGCCTGATCGAGCCGGACGAAGGCAGCATCGAGATCGACGGGGAAGATATCCTGCGCATGCCGCGCCACGAACGGGAGGCGGTGCGTGCGCGGATCGGCATGTTGTTCCAGAACGGCGCGCTGTTCGACAGCCTGCCGGTCTGGGAGAACGTCGCCTTCGGCCTGCTCGCGCAACGCAAGGTCAGCCGCGCCGAAGCCCCCACCCGCGCCGCGGATTTCCTGGCCGAGGTCGGGCTGGCGCCCAGCGTGGGCGAACTTTACCCCGCGGAACTGTCCGGCGGTATGCAGAAGCGCGTGGCGTTGGCCCGCGCCATCGCCGCACAGCCGGACATGATGTTCTTCGACGAACCGACCACCGGGCTCGACCCGATCATGGGCGCGGTGATCGACGGGCTGGTGGTGGATTGCGTGAAGCGGCTGGGTAGCACCGCGGTGGCGATCACCCACGACATGGCGAGCGCGCGCCGCATCGGCGACCAAGCGGCGATGATCTACCAGGGCCGCATCGTCTGGAGCGGTCCGGCGGCGCGGCTGATGGACAGCGGCGTGCCGGAGGTGGACCAGTTCACCCACGGCCGCCGCGAGGGTCCGATCCAGATGGAATTGCGCCGGTAGCTGGTCTCGGTCATTGCGACGGGCGCTGCGCCGAAGCAATCTTCCGCCTGACGAACCGCCCGACGCTCGTCAGGCCGGGGATTGCTTCGGCGCTGCGCTTCTCGCAATGACCGTGGGCTTTCTCAGCGCCCCTGCCATACCGGCTTGCGCTTCTCGACATAGGCGCGCACGCCCTCGACGCGGTCCTCGCTGGTGTAGGGGCTGATGCCCTCGTTCAGCCGCAGCGCCGCCGCCATCGGCAGGCCCGACGCCTTCACCGCGGTTTCCTTCATCCGGCGGATCGTTACCGGAGCGTTGTCGCAGATCGCCGCCGCCATGCGCAGTGCCCCGGCCAGCGCCTGGCCGGTGGGCACGATGCGGTTCACCAGGCCCCAGCGCCGCGCCGTTTCCATGTCGATATATTCGCCGAGATACAGCATCTCCAGCGCGATCCCCATCGGCACCAGCCGGGGCAACAATACGTTGGCGAAGTGGGCGCCCTTGCCGCGCTTGGCTTCCGGCAGGCCCAGCTTCGCGTGTTCCGCGCCGATGCGGATGTCGCAGGCGAGCGCCAGCTCGCAACCGCCGGCGACCGCCGGGCCGTTCAGCGCGGCGATGGTGGGCTTGAAGGTCTCCAGCACCACCTCGTACAGGTAGCGCCGCACGCGGGAGAGCAGGGGCTGGAACGGCTTGCCGGCGGCGTCGGCTTCCTTGCGCGCCTTCAGGTCGGCGCCGGCGCAGAAGGCGCGGTCGCCGACCCCGGTCAGCACGACCACGCGCACCGCGTCGTCGGCGTTCGCCTCCACGAAAGCCTCGATCAGCGCGTCGCCCAGTTCGGGCGAGATCGCGTTCATGCGATCCGGACGGTTGATCGTCAGGATGCGGATGTGGCCGCGATTTTCGCTCAGCAGGATTTTTCCCGCGTCGGCGTTCGGTGGTTCCGTCACGTTGTCCTCCTTCAGCGAGCGTCATGGCTCGCGCAGTGCGGGCGGTGCACCGTCGTCGCAAAAGCAAGCAAGGATTTCCGCCACAGATGCACGCGGATGGACGCAGATAGGGCGTGCGGCACGAGCCTGTCTGCGCTTACCTGCGGGCATGCATGGCGGAAATTCTTGCTTGGTTCTTCTACTCTTCGCTGTCGGCACGCAACCTGACAGGCCTGCCGGATCCGGCTATCTATGGGCGCACGGTGCCAGTGTGGACAGCCGGGTCAATCCCCGGATCGAGATCCCGGCACGGCCACGACGTACGGAGAGCGGGACGCATGCCGGATCGGATCGCCACGCAGCAGGCGCTGCACACGCTGTTCTATCCGCGCGCGGTGGCGGTGATCGGCGCGTCCGACGACACCACCAAGCACGGCTACATCGTGCTGAACAATTTGCGGGCAGCGGGCTTTACCGGCGGCCTCTACGGCATCAGCCGCCGGCTGAAGGAGGTGGACGGCATCCCGTGCTACCCCGATCTGGCGTCAGTGCCGGAACCGGTCGATGCGGCGTTCCTGGCGATTCCGGCGGAAGCGGCGGTGCAGGCGGTGCGCGACTGCGCGCGGGCAGGGGTGAGCGCGGCGATCGTCGGCTCGGCCGGCTATGCCGAAAGCCTGGAGGCGGGCGGCGCCGAGCGCCAGGCCGAGCTGGCGCGCATCGCCGCGGAGGAAGGCATCCGCATCGTCGGCCCGAATTGCAACGGCATCTACAACGCGCACCTGCCGCTCTCGATCGGCTTCAACACCGCGCACGCCAAACGCCAGAAACCCGGCGGCATTTCGATCTTCTCGCATTCCGGCGCGCTGTTCGACGCGATGGCGGGACGGCTGCACATGCTGGGCGCCGGGTTGTCGCTGTTCGCCTCGGCCGGCAACGAGGCCGACCTGTCGGTGCTCGACTACATGGAATACGCCATCGGCCATGCGCCGACTCGGGTCATCGCGCTGCTGATCGATTCGCTGGATGACGGCGTGCGGTTTCGCCGCCTGGCGTTGCGGGCTGCCGCAGCGGGCAAGCATGTCGTGGCGTTGAAGATCGGCGGATCGGAAGCCGGCGCGCGGGCCGCGGTGGCGCATTCGTCGCGCATCGCCGGCGACAACGCGGCATACGCGGCATTGTTCGGGGCGAGCGGCGTCGCCACGGTTGCCTCGCTGGAAGGGTTCATGACCGCGGCGGCGCTGCTGGACCGTTACGGACGTCGCGTGGGAGCGTTGGGCGCGCTGTCCACCTCGGGTGCCGGCGCGTCGTTGCTGGCCGATCGTTGTGCCGCGTTGGGCGTTCCATTGGCGGTGCTGTCGGCAGATACGCACCGGCGCATCGACCTCCATCGCATGTTCTCGCGCATCGGCAATCCGCTCGACCTTGGCATCTTCGGCGGCATGCGGCGGGCCGGCGCGGTGCCGTCGCTGCTGGCGAACGACGCCGGCGTGGGCGCCGCGCTGGCGCTGGTGCATTCGATGAACCCATGGCAGGGCGATCCGATCCGTGCCGCGTTGGCCACCGCGCGCGCGAGTTCCGGCAAGCCGCTGCTGATCGTCGCGCCCGGCGGGATGCCGGAAGCGGAACGAGCGTGGTACGAAACCCACGGCATGAACGTGTTCACCGAAACCGACATCGTGCTGGAAGCGATCGGCGCCCTGCTGACTCCGTTGCCTGCGGCATTAGCGGAATGTCCCGGTCCGGCGGACGCGACCCTGCCGCCGCGGCCCCTGAGCGAATCGGAGAGCCTGCGGCTGCTGGGCCAATTCGGCGTGACGGTCGTGGAAACCACCGAATGT
The DNA here is from genome assembly GCA_035535035.1 of Acetobacteraceae bacterium. Taxonomy (GTDB): domain Bacteria; phylum Pseudomonadota; class Alphaproteobacteria; order Acetobacterales; family Acetobacteraceae; genus JASHVB01. The sequence goes on along the minus strand of DATLQW010000187.1, from coordinate 5,950 downwards.
TCCACGTTTGACGCTGCGTGCGCGGCGGCGGAGCGTGTCGGCTGGCCGGTGGTGCTGAAGGGCGTGGCCGAGGGCGTGGCGCACAAGAGCGAACTCGGCCTGGTGCGCACCGGGCTGCGCGACGCCGGCGCGCTGCAAGCGGCGTATGCCACACTCGGCACGCCCCGCGCGATCGTGCAGCCCATGGTGCAAGCGGCGCTGGAGGCGATCGCCGGCATTAGCCGCTCGCCCGGCGTCGGGTTGGTGTTGCTGTGCGGCCTTGGCGGGATCTACGCCGAGGCGCTGCGCGACGTCTGCATCTGGCCCATCCCGGTGTCGCGCGCTGCGATCGAAGGCAACCTAGCGCATAGCAGCCTTGGGCGCGTTCTGGCCAGTCCGCGCTGGCAACATCCGGAGGCGGTGCGCGCGCTGGTCGAACTGTTGGTTGCGTTGCAGAGCGTTGCCGTCGCGCTCGGCGACCGGCTGGAGGCGGTGGATGTCAACCCGGTGATGTTGGGGGCGGCCGGCGCGGTCGCGGTGGACGCGCTGGTGGTGCCGCGCGCATGAGCGCGCGGCTCGGCGTCACCTATCGGGTGCGCAGCGACGCGGCGTCGATCGAGGCGCGCGCCCAGGTGATCGCGGTCGAGCAGAGCGTCGAGATGCCGCTGGAGGCGATCGACGAGCCGACGGTGCTGCGCGACATCGTGGGCGAGGTGCAGTCGATCGAGGTACTCGGCGACGATTGTTTCGCGGTGCGCATCGGCCTGGCTGCCGCAACGATCGGCAGCGACGCGGGGCAATTGCTCAACATGCTGTTCGGCAACACCTCGCTGCACGACGACGTGGTGCTGCACGACGTGGCGTTCCCCGATGCAATGGTCGCCGGGTTCGGCGGGCCGCGGCACGGCATCGCCGGCCTCCGCCGGCGCGCCGGCGCGCAACACCGTGCCCTGACTTGCTCGGCCTTGAAACCGCAAGGCCTGTCGGCGGACAGGCTGGGCGCGTTGGCCGAACGCTTCGCGCGCGGCGGCATCGATTATATCAAGGACGATCACGGTCTCGCCGACCAGGACTACAGCCGTTTTGCCGAGCGGGTGCGCGCCTGCGCTGCCGCCGTGGCGCGCGCCACCCAGGCGACCGGGCATCCCACGCGCTACGTCCCGAGCCTGTCGGGCGACCTGAACGCGATGCGCCGACAGCTCGCCCTGGCGCGGGAGTTGGGACTCGATTGCGCATTGCTCGCGCCGCTGATCGCCGGATTCGCCAACATGCAGGCGCTGGCCGCGGAATTTTCCGACGTCGCATTTTTCGCGCATCCCAGCCTGGGCGGCGCCGCACGCATCGCGCCCGCGCTGCTGATCGGCACCCTGTTCCGGCTGATCGGCGCGGACGCGGTGATCTTCCCGAATTACGGCGGCCGCTTCGGCTACACGCCGGACACCTGCCGCCTGCTCGCGGACAACGCGCGCGCGCCGCGCGACGGACTGCGACCGAGCCTGCCGGTGGCGGCCGGCGGCATGACGCCGGGGCGCGTGCCGGAGCTGCTTGACTTCTACGGCGCCGACGCAATGTTGCTGATCGGCGGCAGCCTGCTAGCGGCACGCGAGCGGCTGACCGAGGAAACCGCCGCCTTCACGCGTGCCGTCGCGGCACATGCTTACCGGTAGAGGCCATGGACAGCGAATACACCGCGCTGAAACGCGACTTCCATGATGGCTCCCCTGGGGGCATCGGCGGGGGGTTCCGCTGGGACGCCGTCGCGCACGTGCCCTACAAGCAGGATGGCAGTGCGTCGTTCAAGGATGTCTCGCGCCAGGTGCTGTTCCAGGAACCCGGCATGGGCTGCGAATTGCGCTATTTCGAAATGGACGCCGGCGGCTATTCGACGCTGGAGCGGCACGAACATGCCCACGCCGTGATGATCCTGCGTGGCCGCGGGCATTGCCTGCTGGGGGACGCGGTGGCGACGGTGAAACCGTTCGACCTCGTGACGATTCCGCCCTGGACCTGGCACCAGTTCCGCGCCACGCAGGATGAGAAGCTGGGGTTCCTGTGCATGGTGAACCAGCAGCGCGACCGTCCGCAGCTTCCCACCGCGCAGGAGCTTGCGGCACTGCAATCGGTGCCGGCGATCGCACGGTTTCTGGAGGGGTGACAGGTCGGAACACTCCCCTTCCCTTTGTGGGAGGGGGCCGGGGGGAGGGGTGCGTACAGCCCGAAACCAGGGTTGGAATGCACCCCTCCCCCCAACCCCCTCCCGCAAGGGGAGGGGGAGGCAATGGGGGGAAACATGGCTCCGAATACCAAGCGGGTTTTCTATGTGAAGTACGTGTCCTCGCCGCTGTTCATGCAGATCCTGGCACAGCGGCCGGACGTGCAGCTCGATCGGCTGGAGAACGAATCGCCCGACGACATCGTGGCGCCGATCCTCGACCAGGCGCATGTCTATCAGATCGGCGCGTCGCGGCAGGTGATCGCCCCGCATTTCCAGGTCGCGGACGCTCTGCTGGAACGCATGCCGCATCTGGTCGCGGTGTCGTCCAACGGCGCCGGCTATGACACGGTGGACGTGGATGCCTGCACGCGCCAGGGCATCGCCGTGGTGAACCAGTCCGGCGGCAACAAGGAAGGCGTGGCGGAGCATGCCCTGGCGATGATGCTGACGCTGTCGAAGCGCATCATCGAGACCGATCGCCGCATGCGGGCCGGCCCCGGCATCCCGCGCGACAAGTATATCGGCCGCGAGTTGCTGAACCGCACGGTCGGCGTGATCGGCATCGGCAATGTCGGCAGCCGCGTCGCCGAGCTGTGCCGCGGCCTGTTCAACATGCGCGTGCTCGCCTACGACCCGTATCTCACCGCAGCGCAGATCAAGGCGCGCGGGGCCGAGAAGGTGGAACTGGACGAGTTGCTGCGGCAGGCGGATTTCGTCTCGGTGCATTGTCCGTTGACGCGCGAGTCGCGCGGCATGATGGGCGCGGCGCAGTTCGCGACGATGCGGCCGGACGCCTGGTTCATCACCACGGCGCGCGGCTTCATCCATGACGAGCGTGCGCTGGCCGACGCGCTGGCGGGGCAGAAAATTGCTGGCGCCGGACTGGATGTCTGGGAGGACGAGCCGCCGCCACACGACCATCCGCTGCTGAAATTCGACAACGTCCTGGTCAGCCCGCACACCGCCGGCGCCACGGAGGAATCGCGCGAGAACATGGCGCGGTTCGCGGCCGAGCAGGTGCTGGAGATCCTGGATGGGAAGCGGCCGCCGCGGCTGGTGAATCCGGAGGTGTGGCCGGCCTATCGCGAACGCTTTGCCCGGATCATGGGGTTCGGTCCGGCGGATTGAACGGCTCCGTTGGCCGCGGCGCCGCGACGGGGGCAGCGAATGCGGGCCGGGGTGCCGCCCGCCGAGTACCGGCATGTCCGCACGCACGCAATTCACGATGCCGGCCGGCGATCGCGCCGCAACGTGACGTGCGGAACCGCGTGGGTCTGGCTGGCCTTTGCGGTTTCGCTGTGCGCGTGCTCGGTGGCGGTGCAGCCGGCTGCTCGGCGCGCGTCGCCGGGCGACGCGACGATCTATGTGATCGAACGCGGCTGGCATTCCGACATCGGCCTGCCCGCGGGGGAAATCACCGGGCCGCTGGCCGGGTTGGAACAGCGGTTTCCGGGTGTGTGCTTCCTGACTTTCGGCTTCGGCGAACGGCAATTCCTGCTGGCGCGGCGGGAAACGCTGGGCGGCATGCTGAGCGCGCTGCTGCCCAGCCGCAGTGCGCTGCTGCTGACCGTGCTGCTGCGTGTCTCGCGCGATGGACTTGCACGGATCGAGGCGGCGATCTGGCGGGAACTCGACACGTCGCCTGACGGCGCGCCGGTGCCGCTGGCCGGCGGGCCGTGTTCCGGCAGCGTGTTCTATGCCGCGCGCGGCACCTACGACGCGCTCGATACGTGCAACACCTGGACCGCGGAAATGCTGCGGGCCGGCGGGCTGCCGGTGCCAGGCTCCGGCGTGCTGTTCGTGGGCCAGGTCATGCGGATGGCGCGGGCGATCGCCGCGCAACAAGCGTCAGCGCGTCGCGGTTGATCCGGGCGGCACCACGATGTTGGTGGTGTGCGCGGGCGGCCGGTGTCAGCTCACGCTGCCATGCGCACCTGCTGCCGAACCAGATCGGCGGCTTTCTCGCCGATCATGATGGCTGCCGCGTTGGTGTTGCCGGACACGATGGTGGGCATGACCGACGCATCCACCACGCGCAGCCCGCCGATGCCTTGCACGCGCAACTCGGGATCCACCACGGCCATCGCGTCGATGCCCATTTTACAGGTGCTGGTCGGGTGATACACCGTGCCGCCGCGGTTGCGCGCATGCGCCAGGATCTGCGCGTCGGTCTGCGCCTGCGGACCGGGCAGGAACTCCTCCGCGACGTAGTGCGCCAGGTGCGGCGTGGCGAGCAGGCGGCGGCCCAGCAGCAGTCCGTCCGTGATGGTGCGGCGATCGGTCTCGGTGGCGAGGTAGTTCGGCAGGATCGCCGGCGGGTCTTCCGGGCGCGGTGATTTCAGCCTGATCTCGCCTCGGCTTTCCGGGCGAAGCTGATAGACGATCAGGGTGAAGCCGGAGAATTTGTGCAGCCCGTCCTGCGGCCGGTCGGCACTGAAGACGGAGATCGACATCTTTATGTCGGGCGTCGCCAGTTCGGCGCGGGTGCGGGCGAACAGCGCCACCTGCGCCGAGATCGACGCCATCGCGCCGCGCCGGCGCAGGTAGTAGTCCAGGCCGGTGCGCAGCATCTTCGCCGGGCTCAGCATGATGTCGTTGACGGTGATGGGGTAACGGCATTTCAGCTTGATCGGCGCCGAGTAGTGGTCCTGCATCGCCTGGCCGACGCCGGGCAGATGGTGCAGCACGGGAATGCCGAGATCGGTCAGGTGCTGCTGCGGGCCGACGCCAGACAGCAGCAGAAGCTGCGGCGAGTTGATGGCGCCGCCGCACAGGATCACCTCGCGTCGCGAGCGGGCGGTAACGGAGAATCCGTCCTGGCGAAACGCCACGCCAACCGCGCGGCGGCCTTCGAACAGGATATGCTCCGCGAGCGCCCCGGTGACGACGCGCAGATTTCTCCGACGTGTCGCGGGCTTCAGGTAGCCGACCGAGGTCGAGCATCGGCGGCCGTTGCGCGTGGTGGTCTGGTGATAGCCGACGCCGTCCTGCGTCGCGCCGTTGAAGTCGGCATTGAAGGGAAAGCCGAGGTCGTTGCAGGCGCGGATGAACGCCTCGCAGATCACGTGCTTGTCGGGAACGTCGGAAACGACGAGCGGACCGCCCGTGCCATGCCAGTCGTCGGGACCGCGCGTCTGGTGCTCGGCGCGCCTGAAATACGGCAGAACATCCTGTGCGGACCAGCCGGCACAGCCCATCTGGCGCCACAGGTCGAAATCCTCGTGCTGGCCGCGGATATAGACCATGCCGTTGATGCTGGACGATCCGCCGAGCACCTTGCCGCGCGGCCAATAGATTTTCCGCCCGCCGGCGCCGGCGTCCGGCTCGGTCTCGTAGCACCAGTTGACCGACGGATCGGCGAAGGTCTTGCCGAAGCCGAGCGGGATGTGGATCCAGCGGTTCCAATCGTCGCCGCCGGCTTCCAACAGCACGACGCTGGTGGCGGGGTCTTCGGAGAGCCGCGCCGCCATCACGCAGCCGGCCGAGCCGGCGCCCACCACGATGAAATCGGCTTCGATGACCTCCTGCTGCGCGGACATGTCGTTTCCCCCACTCGGGCGATAAGCGTCGCCTAGTTTCCGGTTGACAGCATGATTGCGGCGATGGGCGAGTCAATGACCCTAAATCCGGCAGTTCACTGATTGCCACCGCCAGCCAAACCGGCAGAGTCCGCCGCCATGAGCACAGAACAGCAGGGTCTGGTGGTTCACCCGGAGGGTGAGCAACCGCAGGTTGAGCCATGGTCGGCCATCGCGG
>DATLQW010000186.1:0-14544 GCA_035535035.1 Acetobacteraceae bacterium | reverse complement strand
CGACGCGGTCGAAGCCGAGGTCGTGCACGATCACGTCCACCAGCCGCTCCAGCAAATACGCGGCTTCCGGCCGCCCGGCGCCGCGATAGGCGTCCACCGGCACGGTGTGGGTGAACAGCCCCTTCACCTCGGCATAGATCGCCGGGGTCTTGTAGACGCCGGCCAGCAAGGTGGCGTGGAACCAGGTCGGGATGGCCGGCCCGAACGTCGACAGATAGGCGCCGAGGTTGGCGAGCGTGCTGACGCGCAGCGCCAGAAAATTGCCCTGCTCGTCGAGCGCCATCTCGGTCGTGGTGACGTGGTCGCGGCCTTGCGCGTCGGAAATGAAGCTTTCGTTGCGCTCGGCGGTCCACTTCACCGGGCGGCGCAGCTTGCCGGATGTCCAGGTGACGATCGCCTCCTCGGCGTAGTGGTAGATCTTCGAGCCGAACCCGCCGCCGACATCCGGCGCCACGACGCGCAGCTTGCTCTCCGGGATGTGCAGCACGAAGGCGCCCATCAGCAGCCGGATGACGTGCGGGTTCTGGCTGGTGGTGTACAGCGTGAAGTCGCCGTTGGACGGATCGCACTCGCCAACCGCGGCGCGCGGCTCCATCGCGTTCGGTATCAGGCGGTTGTTGGTGAGGTCGAGCTTCACCACTTTCGCCGCCTTGGCGAAGGCCGCGTCCACCACTGCCTTGTCGCCGATCTGCCAGTCGTAGCACAAATTGCCGGCGGCATCGTCGTGCACCGCCGCCGCGCCGGGTTTCAGCGCGTCCTGCATCGTCGCCACCGCTGGCAGGTCCTGGTAGTCGATCGCCAGCAGTTCCGCGGCGTCCTTCGCCTGCTGTTTGGTTTCGGCGATCACCACCGCAACTGGATCGCCGACATGGCGCACCTTGCCGATCGCCAGCACCGGATGCGCCGGCTCGGCCATCGGCGAGCCGTCCTTGTTGTGAATCTGCCAGCCGCAGGGCAGGCCGCCCACGCCGTCCGCCGCCATGTCGGCACCGGTGAACACCGCCACCACGCCCGGCGCCTTCGCCGCGGCCGCCGTGTCGATGGTGTTGATCGTCGCGTGCGGCCGGTCGGCGCGCTTGAGCACCGCGTAAAGCTGGCCGGGCCGGTTCATGTCGTCAACGTAGTTGCCGCGTCCCCTCAGGAAGCGGCCGTCTTCCTTGCGGCGAACCGACGCACCGATGCCATCGAATGCCATGGCGTCTCTCCCGTTTTGTTGCGTCCCGCGCTTATTCGGCGGCAGCCTGGACGGACTTGCCGTGCATCAGCGGCCATGCGGCGGCGATCGCCTTCACGATGTTATGGTAGCCGGTGCAACGGCAGAGATTGCCTTCCAGCCCCTCGCGGATCTGCTGCTCGGTCAGTCCCTCCGGATGCGAATTCACCAGGTCGATCGCGGACATCACCATGCCCGGCGTGCAGAAGCCGCATTGCAGCGCATGGTGCTCGCGGAACATCTCCTGCATCGGGTGCAGCGTGCCGTCGGCCGCCGCAAGGCCCTCGATCGTGGTCACCTGGGCGCCCTCGGCCTGCAACGCGAGCATGGTGCAGGACTTCACCGCCTCGCCGTTCACGTGCACGACGCAGGCCCCGCACTGGCTGGTGTCGCAGCCGACATGGGTGCCGGTCATTCCCAGCTTTTCGCGCAACAACTCGACCAGCAATGTGCGGCCTTCGACCTCCGCCGTGTGCTTCTTGCCGTTGACCGTCAGCGTTACCTGAGGCATGCGCGCTCCCCTTCATCCTCGCCGTGTTGCAACGGGTCTGGCCGCCGGGGCTTGCGGTGGCAATACCCGGGCGGGCCAGTTGGCCGGAGTGTGGTCGCGGCGTGGGGAGGCGGTCAAGCGGGTGCTCGCATTGCGCCGCGGCGACCATTTGGCGCCGCCGTGCCGGCCGGCGCTTTGACGGTCGCGCCGGCGCGCGGCAGGTTGCACGCCGCACACCCGGAGGCACAACCGGCCATGGAAATTCGCAATCTTGGCCGTTCGGGCCTGCGCGTCTCGGCCATCGGGCTGGGCTGCAACAATTTCGGCGGCCGCATCGACCTCGAGGCCACGCGCAAGGTGATCCACAAGGCCTTCGATCTCGGCATCACCCTGTTCGACACCGCCGACACCTACGGCAACCGCGGCGGGTCGGAAACCGAGATGGGCCAGGTGCTCGGCGACGAGCGCAAGCGCATCGTGCTGGCCAGCAAGTTCGGCATGCCGATGGACGATGCCGACGTGAAGATCGGCGGTTCGCGCCGCTACATCATGCAGGCGGTGGAGGACAGCCTGCGCCGGCTGCGCACCGACTGGCTCGATCTTTACCAGATCCACCAGCCCGACCCGCACACGCCGATCGAGGAGACGCTGCGCGCGCTCGACGACCTGGTACGCCAGGGCAAGGTGCGTTATATCGGGTGCTCGAACTTTCCCGCCTGGCAGGTGGTGGAAGCGCAATGGACCGCCAGGATGAACCGGTTGAACGCGTTCGTCTCCTGCCAGGACGAATACTCGTTGCTGGTGCGCGACGTGGTGGAACCGCAGCTCCGGCCGGCGATGCTGCAATACGGCATGGGCCTGCTGCCGTTTTTTCCCCTGGCCAGCGGCGTGCTGACCGGCAAATACCGCCGCAACGCGACGTTGCCGTCCGGCTCGCGGCTGGCCAACACCGCGCGGCTGGCGGATCGTTACCTGACGCAGCGCAATTGGCCGGTCGCAGAGCAACTCGGCGACTTTGCCGAACAGCGCGGCCACACGCTGCTGGAACTCGCGTTCAGTTGGCTGCTGGCGCAGGCGCCGGTCGCCAGCGTCATCGCCGGCGCGACACGGCCGGAGCAACTGGAGCAGAATGTGACGGCCGGAGGCTGGAAACTTTCGGCCGAGGAACTGGCGGAGGTGGACCGCATCACCGCGGTCTGACCGCGCCGGCGCGCCACGCCTCCGCTTCCGCACCGCGAGGGGTGAGCGAAACGAGGCGCCTGCGGTCGCCCGCACCCGCTTTCCCGTCATGCGGGAAGATTCTTCCAGTGAACCACTTTCAGTTGTTGCAACTTGACGTTGTATTACGCTAGGATATACCCCATACCGTTAGGGGGCAACGCCACATGGCCGGCTCGACCTGGACCTGGACCGGTGCGACCAGCGACCCCGCGCTTTCCACCAACTGGAGTCCGGCCGGCCACCCACAACCAGGCGACACCGCGATCATCCCCGGCGGCGCGACCGCGCCCGCGCTTTATTCCGACGCGTCGCTCAGCGGCATCACGTTCGAGCTGGCCGGCGATGGAGCGCTCACGTTCAGCAACAACACCACCGTCGCCGGCACCTCGCAAATCGATGCGTTGAGCGTGATCGACGCCACCGGCACGGCGGCGGCGCTGTCGCTCGCCGGACCGTTCACCAATCTCGGCACGATCGAAGCCACCGGCACGCAGGCCAGCCTGAACATTCAGATCACCGCGGGTGGCGCGGCGCCTGGGTCGCTGAACAATCAGGGGCAGATCATCGTCGGTCAGGGCGACACGCTGGCGATCAGCGGCGGCACGATCTTCGATCCGGGCGCCGTCCTGGTGAATGGCGGCACCGCGACGATCACCGGCACGCTTGCCGGATTGGGCAACTACGGTATCGGCACGGGCGGCACGCTGGCGCTCGGCCAGGCCGCCAGCCTCGCCCTCACCGAGATCACCTTCACCGGCACCACCGGCCTGCTGAAGCTCGATGCGCCGCCATCGTTCGTCGGCGGCATCAACGGCTTCGCCCCAGGCGACACGATCGATCTCGGCCCGGTCAACGTCAGCACGGTGGTGTTCGACGGCCTGGGCGACATCATCGCGATCGGCTCCGGCGGCATCGTGTTCGATGCCTCCCTGCCCGGGTTCCAGCACAGCGGGAGCTTCGTGCTGTCCGGCACCGGCGGCCTCGCCGGCAACCTGCAACTCATTGAGGGCGGCGGCGCCGACACCGTTCTCACGGTGCTGCCGCAATCGATTTGGCTGTGGCAGAACGGCGCCTCGGCGGTTGCCGGCACCGCGTCCGATTGGGCGGCGGTCAGCGGACCGGGCAATGGCTGGGGCTATCCGCAACCCGGCGACACCGCGATCGACGCCGGCGGCACGATCCTGGCCAGCGACCCGGGTTTCACCAGCAGCACGCTGGAACTGGGCGGCACGGCCAGCCTCGCCGCGCTGGCCGTCACCGGCGGTAGCGCGACCAGCCCCACCAATCCGTCGCTCGACGGCAACAGCCTGCTCACCAGCAACGTTGCGGCCGCCGGTGGCTTCGCCGGCAACGCCACGCCGGAGACCAGCCTGCTGAGCGCGGCGGGCATCTTCATCAACGACGGCACGATCGCCGCGGACGGCCCGGTCGGCAGCAGCTTCACCATCGCCATCGCCGGCACCACGCTGAACGGCTCGTTCCAGCCGGGCGCGTTCATCAACTACAACGCGATCCAGGTCGATGCCGGCAACGCGATGACCATCACGGTCGCCGGCACCGCCGAGTTCTTCAACGCCGGCGAAATCCTGGTGAACGGCGGCTCGCTGCTGGTCAATGCCGCCGGCGGCGCGATCGCCGGCGGCTACGCGCCTGCATCCGGCGTGGTGGTGATCGAGAACGCCGGCACGGTCGAGACGAATGTCGGCTACGCCGCCGACGTCAACGGCAACATACCGGTCTATGCGTTCGCCGGCACGGTCGCGGGCAACACGCTGAAGATCGACACTATCGGTTCGTTCGGCGGCAACATCCTCGGCTTCGGGCTGGGCGACACCATCGATATCGGCACCTCGATCGCCGTGAGCACACTGTCTTACAGCGCCGGCACCGGCATCCTGAAGCTGGAGAACAGCGGCGGGACGGTGATCGACTCGCTGCTGTTCGGTTCTGGCAATTTCACCGGCGGCAGCTTCAGCGCCGGGACCGGCGCCGACGGCGACACGGTGATCACCGCCGCGGTGCCGAACGACAGTTTCGCCAACAGCTCCGGCACCTGGCAGGCCGGCAGCCTGTGGTCGAACGGCACGCCGGGCACGCTGGATACCGCCATCATCGGGATCGGCGCGAGCAATCCCTTCACCGTGAGCACCGGGGCCTCGGCGGTGGCGGCCGGCGCGGTGGTGCTGGCGCAGGACGCGCTGCTGCGGATCACCAGCGACACCACGATCTCGCCGTATGCGATCCGGCAATACGGCGGCTCGCTCGAGGTGACCAGCGGCAACACGCTGACCGGGTCGCAGTTGCTGGTGGACGGCGGCTCCACCACGATCGACGCCACCGCGCTGCTCGACCTCACGGGCCATCCCAATTACGGCACCACAGGTGCCAACGACGGCACGATCAGCGCCAGCAACAGCGGCACGCAGGCGCTGCAGGTGGAGAGCGGATCGCTGCTGGTCGATGGCGGCACGCTGGATGCGGGCACCGGCCACAGCGGCGGTGACGGCGGCCGGATCTTCATCGGCTATGAGGGCGGCGGCACGCCGGCCACGGTGACGGTCCAGAACAGCGGCACCAATGCCGGGAGCGTCACCGACAGCTACGCCATCGTTGCCTCCGACGCGACCTCGTTCGGTGTCCTCACGCTCGACGGCAACGTGTCGTGGACCGACCAGATCGATCCGGCCGACACGGTGACCACCCGCGGCTACATGCTTGTCGGATTCAACAACCAGGCGACGATCAGCGGCACGCTCACACCGGCGTTCAGCGGCACCGCGACGCTGGCGGTGGAGAACGGCGCGACGCTGACGGAGCAAACCTACGCGACTATCGGCGACTCGGTGGACAGCGCCGGCAGCGTGGTGGTGTCCGACGCGTTGTGGAACATCGGGACCGCGACCGGCGGGTTCCTGAATGTCGGCCGGCGGGGCGATGGCACGCTCACCGTCCTGCGGGGCGGCACCGTGGCGGTCGGCGGTTCCCTCGCGTTCGTCAACGATGGCACCAGCCTCATTGGCAGCGGGATCAATGTCGGTGTCTCCGCAAGGAGCGCCGGAACACTGGACATCGAAAGCGGCGGCACGGTCGAGATGCTCGGCAACGCCGCCATCACCATCGGCCGATCGGCCGGCGCCACCGGCCTCATCATCGTCAACGGGCCAGGCGCTCTGATCAGCGAAGGCGCCGCCGCCGAGGGCATTGCCGTCGGCGGCGCCGGCAGCGGCACGCTCAAGGTCAGCAACGGCGGCACCGTCGATGCCGGCACCGGGCCGATCGACATCGCCAACCAGGGCACCGTCGTCGTTGACACCGGCTCCCTGCTGCAGGCGGCCACGATGACCATCGCCGGCACCGGCGCGCTCACCATCGGTTCGGGCGCAACCGTCATCAGCAACTTCGTCAGCCTGCAAGGCGAGGTGCTGGACCAGGGCGGCACGCTCGGTCCGGTGGCGCTGCCGGCGCAGGTCGTCATCGGCAGCGGCGCCGACTTCACCGGCGCCGGTATGCTGGGCGGCGCCAATGCCGAGGTCACCAATTCCGGCATCATCGACGCCGCCCCTGCCGGTGGAGTCACCACGCTCACCGTGCCTGACACGGTTGGCGGCACCGGCGGCGAATTGTTCATCGATAGCGGCGCCACGCTGGACCTGGCCGGCCCGGTCGGTGCCGGGCAAACGGTGGCGTTCAACTCCGCCCCAGGCGAACTGCTGCTCGGCAACATCAGCACGTTCCAAGGCACGATCGGCGGGTTTGCCCGGAACGACACCATCGTGTTGCAAGGCATAAGCATTGCGTCCAGCAGCTACGACGCAGGCAGCGGCACGCTTACCCTGTTCAACGCCTCGGACGCCAGCATCGGCACGCTGACGATCGCCACGACGCTCGGTTCAGGGAATCCGACCGTCAGCGACGGGGTGGTGACGCTGGCCTGCTTCGCAGCGGGCACAAGCATCGCCACCCCGAACGGCCAGAAGCGCGTGGAAGAGCTCACGGCCGGCAATACGGTCCGCACCGTGCTGGGCGGCAAGCCGCGGCCGATCGTCTGGATCGGCCATCGCCGCGTGGATTGCACGCGCCATCCGAAGCCACGGCAGGTCTGGCCGGTGCGCATCGCCGCCGGCGCCTTCGGCCGGGGCGTGCCGGCGCGCGATCTGTATCTCTCGCCCGACCACGCGGTGTATGCCGACAGCGTGCTGATCCCGGTGAAACACCTCGTCAACGGCGAGACCATCGCGCAGGTGCCGTGCGACACCGTCACCTACTACCACATCGAGCTGCCACGCCACGACGTGATGCTCGCCGAGGGGCTGCCGACCGAGTCCTTTCTCGATACCGGCGACCGGGCGAGCTTTGCCAATGGCGGCCGGCCGATCGCCCTGCATCCGGATTTTTCCGGCCGCATCCGGGAGGCGGAAGGCTGCGCCGAGCTGATCGTTACGGGCCCGCGGCTCGACGCGGTGCGCCGGCGGCTCGCCCGCACCGCGCGCCGCAAGCGGGCAGCCTGACCCGGCGCGGTCGCTCCCTCTCCCGCGCGATGCCAAAAGGCGAGGCGCTCGGCCGGTTCATCCCCGCTCATACCAGGCGCGCGACCGGCGGACGATGCGGACCACCGAGAGCATCACCGGCACCTCGATCAGCACGCCGACCACCGTCGCCAGCGCCGCACCCGACTGGAACCCGAACAGCGCGATGGCCGTGGCGACCGCCAACTCGAAGAAATTGGACGCGCCGATCAAAGCGGACGGACCAGCCACGCACCATTCGACGCCCAGACGCCGGTTGAGCCAGTAGGCCAGGCCGGCGTTGAAATACACCTGGATCACGATCGGCACGGCCAGCAGCGCGATCACCACGGGTTGGCGCATGATCTGTTCGCCTTGCAGGCCGAACAGCAGCACGAGCGTCAGCAGCAGGGCGGACAGCGACAAGGGCCCGAGCCAATCCAGCGTGCGGCCAAGCGCGGCCGGCCCGCCGTGCCGCAACACCGATGCGCGCCAGAGCTGCGCCACGATGACCGGCACGACGATGTAGAGTACCACCGACAGGATCAGCGTGTTCCAGGGCACGACGATGGACGACAGCCCGAGCAGCAGCCCGACGATCGGCGCGAATGCGAACACCATGATCGTGTCGTTGAGCGCCACCTGGCTCAAGGTGAAATGCGGCTCGCCGTCCACCAGGTTCGACCACACGAACACCATGGCGGTGCATGGCGCGGCCGCGAGCAGAATCAGGCCGGCGGTGTAGCTGTCGATCTGGTCGGCCGGCAGGTAGGGCCGGAACAGATGGGCGATGAAGATCCAGGCCAGCAGCGCCATCGAGAACGGCTTGACCAGCCAGTTCACGCCGACAGTCGCGGCGATGCCGCGCCAATGCCGCCCGACCTGGCCCAATGCCGCGGGGTCGATCTTGAGCAACATCGGCACGATCATCAGCCAGACCAGCACGGCGACCGGGATATTGACCTGCGCCAGCGTCGCCTCGCCCAGCACGCGGAACACGCCGGGCACCATGTGGCCCAGGGCGATCCCGGCAACGATGCACAGCGCCACCCATAAAGTAAGGAAACGCCCGAACAGCCCGATGGCGGGCTTCCCGGCCGGCGCCTGGCCGCGGGTGACGGTGGTTTCGCTCGTGCTCATACCGGCACGCGCCGTGCTTCCGCGCCCGATGGCAGCAGGGCGGTGATCCCAAAGCAGATCGCCAGCATGATTGCCGAGCCCCACAGACAGGCCCGCATCCCGCCATGCTGCGTCAGGATGCCGGACAGCAGGATGCCCATCAGCCGGCCGGCGGCGTTAGCGGCGTAATAGAAGCCGACGTCTTCCGCGGCCTTCTCCGATCCCGCGTAGGCGAGGATCAGGTAGGAATGCAGCGACGAGATGACGGCGAAGGCGAAGCCGAAGATCAGCAGGCCGACCACCAGAACAAGGTCCGGCCGCGTCACCCCCGGCACGCTCAGCAGCACCGCCAGCACCACCGGGATCGCGGTCAGGATCGCACCCCACACCCGTGCGGCGGGCACCTCGCGGCTCAGCCCGTCGCGGCTGCGCGTGACCACCGCGGGCGCCAACGCCTGCACCGCGCCATAGCCGATGGTCCAGGCCGCGACGAAGCCGGCCACCTGCATGTATTGCCAGCCAAACCCGTAGAGGTACACCGGCAGGCCGACGACGAACCACACGTCGCGCGAGCCGAACATGAAGATGCGGGCCGCCGCCATCAGGTTGATGGCGCGGGTCTTGGCGAACAACTCGCGGAAACTCCTGGACGACTTCGCCTTGCCCAGCGTGCGCGGCAGGGCCAGCATGACGCCGACCAGCACGATGGCGAGCATCCCGGCCATCAGCCATAGCGCGGGACGGAACCCGGCCACCTGCAGCAGCAGGCCGCCGATGAAGAAGCCGGCGCCCTTGGTCGCGTTCTTCGACCCGGTGAACCATGCCACCCAGCGGAACAACTGCCCCGCGCCCTGCTGCGACGTCGCCTTGATCGCGCTTTTCGACGCGGTCTTGGTCAGGTCCTTGGCGACGCCGGCGATGCCCTGCGCCAGCACCACCCAGGCGACCGAGGCAACCGCGCCCCAGGCCGGGTTGAGCGCCGACAGCATGCACAGCCCGCCGATCTGCAGGAGCTGTCCCGTCATCAGCATGCGCGGGATGCCGAACCGCGAGGCCAGCCAGCCGCCGCCGACATTGGCGAAGATCCCCGCCGCTTCATACAGCAGGAACATGAACGCCAGGATGAACGGCGTGTAGCCGAGGCTGTAGAAGTGCAGCAGCACCAGCATCCGCAGGGCGCCGTCGGTGATGGTGAACAGGAAATACGCGGTGGTGACGATGGCGTAGTTGCGCGCTCCGGACATTACACCCCCCGCTGGATGACGATGTTTGCCAGATCGACCATGCGGCAGGCATAGCCGACCTCGTTGTCGTACCAGGCATAGACCTTGAGCAGCGTGTCGTCGGTCACCATGGTGCTGGGACCATCGACGATCGCGCTGCGCGGATCGTTGGCATAGTCGGCCGAGACCAGGGGGCGCGATTCGAACCCCAGGATGCCGGCCAGTGTCCCGGCCGCGGCGTCGCGGAACAGGTCGTTGACTTCCTGCTCCGTCACCCGCCGGGCCATTTCGAACACGCAGTCCGTGAGGCTCGCGTTCAGCACGGGCGCACGCACCGCGTGGCCGTTCAGCTTGCCCTTGAGTTCCGGGTAGATCAGCGCGATGGCGGTGGCGCTGCCGGTCGAGGTGGGCGACAGCGAAAGCATCGCTGACCGCGCGCGCCGCAGATCCTTGTGCGGCGCGTCGATCACCACGTTGGTGTTGGTCGGATCGTGGATCGTGGTGATCTGGCCGTGGCGGATGCCGATCGCCTCGTGCAGCACCTTCACCACGGGGGCCAGGCAGTTGGTGGTGCAGGATGCCGCGGTGAGCAGTCGATGCTCGCTCGGTTCATAGCGGTGATCGTTGACCCCGACGACGATGTTCAGCGCGCCAGCCTCCTTCACCGGAGCCGCCACGATCACCCGCTTCACCCCGCGCCCGAAATACCCCGCCAACTGCTCCTTCTTCAGGAACTTGCCGGTGCATTCCAGCACGATGTCGCAGCCAAGGTCGCCCCACGCGACGCCGTCGGCGGCCGGCGCGGCGGTGAAGCCGATGCGGCGGTTGCCGATCTGGATGGCATGCTCATCCTCCGCGGCGAAGCTCGCACGCCAGCGGCCGTGGATGCTGTCGAATTCCAGCAGATGGGCGGTGGTTGCCGCGCCGCCCTTGACCTCGTTCACGTGCACGACATCGAGGCGGTTGTCCGCGCGCGGGTCATCGGGCGGCCGGTACAGGCCGCCCATCGCGGCGCGCAGCGCAAGCCGGCCGATCCGGCCCATGCCGTTGATCCCGATGCGCATCGTCAGCGCCCTCCGACCGGCAACCGCAACGCGCCGCCGATCTCGTCGAGCCGGGCCTTCAAGGCCAGGCGATCGAGCGAAGCGAACGGCAGCGCGGCAAAGATTTCAATGCGCCGCCGCAGGCTGGCGTAAATCTCGTTCAGCAGCGCCGACCGTTCGATCGCACTGCCGGTGAACTTGCCCGGATCGGGCAGCGGCCAGGCGCCGGTGACCGCCAGTTCGCCGAAATCGGGGCAGACCGGGCCGTCCAGCGTGTCGCACAGCGTTATAACAAAATCCATCCGCGGGGCAGCCGATCCGGTGAATTCGTGCCACGACTTGCTCCGCAGGCCGTCGGTGTCGTGGCCGAAGGCACGGAGTTTCGCCATCACTTCGGGATTGGGTTCGGCGATCGGGTCGGAGCCGGCGGAGTAGGCCCGGAATCGTCCGCCGCCGAGCTTCCGCAGGATGGCCTCGGCCATGATCGAGCGGGCGGAGTTGTGCGTGCAAAGGAACAGCACGTTGAAGGCCGGAGTCATGCCTCGATCCTCGTCGGGTAAGGGGGGAAGCAGGCGGGCGATGTCGCCGCACAGTTCCGGACGGCCGCCGCAGCACGTCTCGGTCAGGAAGGCGAGCAATTGCCGCACGCCCGCGATCCGCACGGCATGGATGATCTGCCGCCCCTGACGGGTCGAATGCGTCAGGCCGGCGCGCTCGAGGGCCGCCAGGTGGAAGGACGTCGTGGAAGCCGGCAGCCCCAGGCGAGCAGCCAGGTCTCCGGCCGCCAGCCCGCTGGACCCTTCCGCCATCAGCAGGCGCATCAGGTTGAGCCGCGTATCCACGGACAGGGCAGCGAACGCGGTGGCGGCTTCCGATGCTTCCATGTTTCCAGTTTGACAGAAATATCTGCGCATTGCAAGCCGCCCCACCGGGGGGGGTAGTGGGTCAGTTTGGGAGTCGGGTCTCGACCCATTTCGGTCGTATCTTTCGGAAACTGTAACACTTTGAAAAAGCTGGGCCGGGCAAACTGCCCGAAAGTCTTGATCTATGGCCGTACTCGATCCAGGTTGCGCGCGCGGTCGGAAGGTTGCGATAGAGCGTTTCCAGTGTCCTCATCCGCCCAATTTGGCGACGAAGCGCACATAGGGCAGGTTCTCGAAGTGTCGGTCACAGGTCAGCACGTCGGCGCCATGCGCGAGCGCGGTCGCATAAACGATGGCGTCCGCTGTCGCCAGTCTGTGCCTCGCGCAAAGTTCCGCCGCGGACAGGGCGGTCGCCGTGTCGAGATCAGCGACGACGCAGGTCTCGGTGAACGCGATCACCCGGTCGGCCTTGTCCTCCCCGGCCTCGCGTGTCAACCATTTCGCCAGTTCCAGTTGAACCATGGTCGGCACCAACCATTGCGTGCGGTCGGGCAGTTCGGATGCGAGCGTCGCGCCCAATGGAGAGCCGATCAGAAATTCGATCCATGCCGAGGTATCGACGGGCCGCATCAAACCCGGCTGGGTCGATCGCGATACTCCTCCGATGTCGCGCCACGCGCGATGGCCGCGAGTTCCTCAAGCTTCGGTACCGGCACCAGCAACATGCCCTCGCCCTTGGGGATGAAGGCGAAAACCTGCCCCGCCTGCCAACGCTGAGCAGTCCGGATGGATTTCGGGATCGAGATCTGAAACTTGGTCGAGAGCCTGGCCGTGTCCTTTGCCGCCATTTCATCCTCTCTATCGATGATAATTCCGTAAGACGCTACCATGGGCGCGGCATATTGAAACCCGCTTTGTCGGGCGGTGCTTCTGAAGCTCTTGACTTGTGCGGCGGAGCGGTGTTCTCGCCGCACCGCCGTCCCAAGCACGACAGATCCCTTGCTGGCCGGCACGCTCGCGCGTTTGATCTCGCCATAAGAAATGCCAGGCCTGGGAGGAGTCCACGATGGCCATCTTCGAAACGTTCACATCGGCCGAGCGGGCACGGCAACTCGGCAACCCCGAGGGCGTCGTCGGCATCGCCGTCGCGGATTGGCTCAACGACAACAACAGGCAGGCGAATGCGAAGACTGTCGTGTTGCTGGGTGTAGAGGCGGGCCACCGCGTGCTCGAAATCGGGTTTGGCAATGGCCGCACAGTGCCCGACGTGATCGCCCAGGCGGTGGACGTCCACTACACGGGAATCGACATCTCACCCACGATGGTCAAGGAAGCATCTCGCTTCAACGCCGCCCCGGTTGCCGCGGGCCGAGTCAGCTTCCACCTCGGCTCGGCGGAGCGTATGTCCTTTGCCGATGTCCTTTGCCGATGGCGGGTTTGATCGCATCTTTTCCATCGGCGTTATTCATTTCTGGACCGACCCGGCTGTACCACTGGTTTCATCGCGGTCAACGCGGAGACTCTCGAATCCGAGCAAATCACACCGAGCGGCGCCCCAACCAGGCGATACACGATCCGCGTGGCAGCTCGCGCCTGACCCGCCGGGCGGGTGCCGATCCGCTGGCGGTCACAACCTCCGGAGAATCCGAAAGTCTTGAGTTATGTAGCCTCTGACTGGTGGCTCGTAATGTGGACCATTCTCGAACGAGTGTGCGGAACAGTTCCGCTGTTAGCCGGCGGCACGGCGGGCTCTGGTCTGGTCGCCCCTGCCCGCCAGAATGCCCGCGACGGATATGTCTTCGTCCAGTTCCGGCCAGTGGATGCCTTGTCCAAGTCCGATCAGTTCCCAATGCCGCCGCTGCTCCGGCTTGCCGTGCAGCAAGCGCGGAAACCAGGCCAGCGGAACCGATGGTTCGCGCCCGTCGTCGAGCGACACACGGAACAAATCCTCCGAAAAGGCGATGCCGATAGCCATAGGTTCGGACTCAAGCGTCAAAGTAGGCATGTCACGCCTCCAAGAATGTGTCTCTATGTCTGGTCACAAGCCGATGCACGGCTCCGATCTCCGATGCCGAGAGCCGCTTGCTATGAACCAACTCCACGGGATCAAGCCGGAATTTAGCGGTCTTTTCCCCGGAAACCGCGTGGATGTGCGGCGGCTCGCGGGAATTTCCCTCGTCGCTGTAAAAGAAAAACCGATAGCCATCCGCACGGAGAACGCTCGGCATGTCACCCCAACCGCTCCCGCTGCCCTGCTCAATCCGGTTCGGCTTGCTGACGCGCCCGGCCTTGGGAGCCTACCGCTCATCCCGGTAGCGGGCAATCTGCTCGTCGCGGGACAGTGCCAGCCAGGCGGCAAGCTCAGCGTCGGTCGGCAGGAGCGCGGAAGGGACCGGGCGGGCGGCGATTTTGGTCATGGGTGCATCTTATCCCATAGGCGGGGGTTTGTGGAATCTATTCCATTCGGAAACCTGACTGATGGGGCGTTCACAGCTTGGGCTGTCGCCTCCGATCATATCTTCCGGGAGGCCCGAAAGTCTTGTATCTCGTTCAGCGACTCATGTCGCGGAAGGCCCGCTTTCCACCCTTTGCACCCATTCAAACCGACTCACTGCCGCAAGCTGGTGCGACATCCCCGGCTTAGCACCGCAACGCACCACCGGTCCGTCCCGGACTCCCCGCCCGGCCCGGCACCTCCACAAACCCCCTTGACAATGTTCCCCTGTTATGCTTCTATTCCTCACCAATGCCCGCCGCATCCTCCCCTCCCGAGCCAACCCCCCACCCCGATCCCAATCGGCCCCCCACCAACGCGCCCGCCCCACTCCGCCTCGCCGGTCTGCTCCGCCGCGTGATCAACTACGGCA
>DATLQW010000185.1:0-7564 GCA_035535035.1 Acetobacteraceae bacterium | reverse complement strand
GCCGTGCTGCGCCACATGGCTCTGAATGTGATGCAAAAGGACGCTGCCAAAGGTTCATTCCGTGGCAAGCTCAAGCGCGCCGGATGGGACGACGCCTACCTCTCGCGCCTTCTGGCACTGTTTTGAAATGCGATTGCCCTGACCCGCGGGATGCCTGTCACCGCGCCGGCAACGCCATCGCGTCATCCGCGACGAACATCGGATCGAGCAACGGATCCCACAGCCGGATCCCGCCGGTGATGCCGGCGTCGTTCGACACCGCTCGCACCCCGGCCGGCAGCGCGAAATCCAGCCGCTTGGCGTTGCCGCCGCCGATCGCCAGCGTGTCGTAGTTCACCAGCGTGGCAATGATGTCGATCGCCTTGCGCACCCGCCGGTTCCAGATTTTCGGCCCCACCTCGTGCAGCGCGGCGTCGCCGATCCACTGGTCGTAGGTCATCCCCTTGCGCACCGGATGCTGGCTCAGCTCCAGATGCGGCGCGGGATAGCCGCGGTCGAACAGCGCGAAGCCCATGCCGGTGCCCAGCGTGATCACGCATTCCAGGCCGTGCCCGCTGATCACGCCCAGCCCCTGCACCGTCGCGTCGTTCAGCATGCGCGCCGGCTTGCCCAGCCGTTCCGCCAGCGCATCCGCCAGGGCATAGGCGTGCCAGTCCTCGGTGCCGAGATTGGGTGCCGTCACCACCCGCCCACGCCGCACCACGCCGGGAAACCCGATCGAAATGCGGTCGAACGCACCGAGCGTTCGCACCAGCTCCGCAAGGGCCGCGACCACCGCGTCCGGCTTGGCGGGATGCGGCGTATCGACGCGGTTCGGTTGCTCGATCATGCGGCCGGTCACCGCCAACACGCTGGCCTTCAGCTTCGTGCCGCCGATATCGATCGCCAGCGTCAGCGGACCCGACGGATGCGTCGCGCCGCTCATGCGGCGGCGCCCAGGCGGCGCATGAAGTCGCGCAGCGCCGGCGCCCATTTGCCGGCGTCCGCGCCCGACGCCAGGTGGCCCTTGTCGCTGTCGATCTCGAAATAGGTCGCCTCCACGCCCGCGTCGCGCAGCGCCTGCATCACCCCTGGCGCCCGCTCCGGCGGGAACAGCACGTCGGTGCGCGACAGCACGTACAGCACCGGCACCCGGATGCGGTCCAGCATGCCGGACACGTCGTATTGCTCCGCGGCGTGGCCGAGGATCAGCAGCGAGTTGGCGTCGAATATGTCCGCCCATTGCCCGGCGGCGCGGCGGATCGCCGCCTCGTCGGTCATGCCGTAGCGGCGCAGGGTATCCATCCGCAGGTCGATCATGGTCGCGGCCATGCCACCGGTTTCGTAGTAGTCGCCGCCGTTCCAGTTGGGGTCGCGCCCGAAGCGCGCGCGCGTGTCGGCGGTCATGTTGAGCCTGGCCTGTGGCGCGGAGACCACCGGTACGATGCCGTCCATGAAGTCCGGGAAGCTGACCCCCCATTGGAAGGCCTGGAACCCGCCAAAGGACGGCCCGACCACCGCGCGCAGGTGTTTCACGCCCAGATGTTCCAGCAGGCGGCGCTGCGCCGCGACGATGTCGGCCAGGGTGATGGCGGGAAACCGCGAGCCGTAGCGCCTGCCGGTGCGCGGATCGATCGAGGCCGCATTGGTCGAGCCGAAGCTCGACCCCAGCATGTTGGACGCGACGACGTAGTTGCGCTCGGTATCGACCGGCGCGCCGGGGCCGACCAGCGTGGTCCAGGCCCCTTCGGAGGACCCGCCGTCCGGCTCGATCATCTGGTGGCCGCTGGTATAGCCGTGCGTCACCAGCACCGCGTTGCGTCCGTCCGGCGCCAGCCGGCCGCGCGTGCAATAGGCGATGGCGACCTCCGGCAATACCTCGCCGCTTTGCAGGCGGAAATCGCTGAAGGTGAAACGGTCGCGCACTACGTCGTCCATGGCAGGATCCTCCCGCCCGCACCGTATCCCCTCTCCCGCCAAAGCGGGAGAGGGGAGCGGCGTCGCCGGCTTGCCAACTCCGTGGCGAAAGCGTGCCTGCCGCCGGTCGGCAGCCGCGCGGCAGCGCCGGGCCCCGTCCCGCATGCGATTGCCCTGCTGTTCGATCGCCAGGCGCGTTGCGCAAGGCGCCGCTGGCGGGTTAGGCTAACCGATATCGGGCACCCGCGATTTTGCATCGGGGACATCTCGTCCAGCCGGCCCGCACTCCGCGTCCCGTTCATTGAGTGGGGTTCCACCCCTCCATTCAGCCGTGCCGACAATCGCCAGCACAAAGGGAGAAGAACCATGAGCGGATCGTATCGAGGTGCATGCTTCTGCGGCGCCGTGCAGATCGAAGTTACCGGACCGCCCAACGCCATGGGATATTGCCATTGCCGATCATGCCGGTCCTGGTCGGCCGGACCGGTGAACGCCTTCACCCTGTGGCCGCCGGAGGCGGTGAAGGTGACCAAGGGCGAAGAGCATCTCGCCACCTACCACAAGACAGATTTGAGTCACCGCCAGTTCTGTCGGCTCTGCGGCGGCCATCTGATGGCGCGCCACCCGCCGCTCAACATGATCGATGTCTTCGCGGCGACCATCCCAGACCTGGCGTTCGCGCCGCAGGTGCATGTCAACTACGCCGAGACCGTGCTGCCGATGCGCGACGGGCTGCCGAAACTGAAGGATTTCCCGGCGGAGTTCGGCGGCTCCGGCGAGGTGCTCCCGGAATAGCGGGGGGCGGTCCCGAACGACACGCTCAGTGCCAGCAGAACACGTGCACCGTCGCGTGGCGCACCACCGTCAGCGGATCGTCGCCCCACTGGTCCGCCGGAAACGCATCGGTCCCGGGCGCCGCATTCTCCAGGAACGCATTCAGCAGTGCCGATCCGGGACCGATGGTCATGCCCGATTCCGGCATGCCCCGGATGGCGCGTAACCAGCCCCCGTCCAGCATCGCGCGCACGATCCCCACCACCTTGCCGGAACGCGGGTCGAAGATCGGGCCGCCGCTATAGCCATGCGTGACCTGGCTGGCCTCCATCCACACCTGCTCGCGCGGGTCGGTCAGCGACGCCGGCTGACGCGGCAGCTTGTCGTTTTCCAGGGTGCCCCAGGTCGCCTCCGGGATCAGCAGTCCGGCGGTCGCGGGATAGCCAAGCACGAAAACCCGTGCCCCGGAGGCGGTCGGGCGGCCGATCGCCAGCGTCGCCGGCGCCTGCACCCCCGCCGCGTCCAGCAAGGCAATGTCGTGGCGTGTATCGCGTGCCGCCACGTGCGCCAGGCTGCGCCGGACGAACGGCGAAACGATTTCCACGCGCCGGCATGCGGTGACGACGTGCGCGGCCGTCATCACCAACCCATCGGCGACGAAGAAGCCGGTGCCGGCCACGCCAGTGCCGCGCACGGGTGGCGGCTCGGCGGGATCGGACTCGTCCGGCTCGTTGATTCGCGGCAACGGCGCGGGTGCCGGCATCAGCGCCGGCGAATCCGGCACCGGCGCCAACCTGGGCGGCCCGAGCACGGCCGGACGCGGCGCAACCGACGGCACCCGGACCTGCCGCGCCGGGGCCTGCCCGAGCATCTCCGGCCGCCACACATGCTCGATTTGCGGCAGAAAATGCACCAGCGCCGCCCCACCCAGAGCAAAGCCGATCACCAGCCCAGTCAGATCTGCCACCCAGGTTCGCATGGCGCGCCGGCAACATGCGGCCACACCGGTTGCGGCGGCGTTGCATCGGCTGGCGCGGTATGCTGCGTTCGGAGCGCCAACCGGGGACGCCGACGCATGAGCCGCATCGCCTACGTGAACGGACGCTACCTGCCGCAGCGCCACGCGTCGGTGAACGTCGAGGACCGCGGCTACCAGTTCGCCGACGGCGTCTATGAGGTCCTGCACCTGCACGATGGCCGGTTCATCGACGAGGACCGCCATCTCGACCGGCTGGACCGCTCCCTGCGCGAATTGCGGCTGCCGCGGCCGATGAGCCGCGCGGCGCTGCGCCACGTCCTGCGCGAAGTCGCCCGCCAAAACCGCCTGCGCGAGGGTTTGGTCTATATGCAGGTCACCCGCGGCGTGGCGCGGCGCGACCACGCGTTTCCCACCGTGCCGGTGGCGCCGTCGGTGGTGGTGACGATCCGCCGCATTCCGCCGTACCCGTCCGACGTGACGCGCTGGACCGCCAGCGCGATCACCTGGCCGGACCAGCGCTGGGCGCGCTGCGACATCAAGAGCACCGGGCTGCTGCCCAACGTGCTGGCGCGCCAGGCGGCGAAGGAGCAAGGCGCGCTGGAGGCGATCCTGGTGGATGACGAAGGGATGGTGACCGAAGGGGCCGCCACCAGCTTCTGGATCGTGGACCAGGACGGCGTGCTGCGCACCCGCGGCCTGGACCACGCCATCCTGCCCGGCTGCACGCGCGACGCGCTGTTCGGGTTGATGCAGGACGCCGGCATTGCGTTCCAGGAGTCGCGCTTCAGCGTGCCGGACATGCGCGCCGCGCGCGAGGCGTTCCTCACCAGCGCGACCAGCTTCGTCAAGCCGATCGTGCGGATCGACGGCACGGCGGTGCATGACGGAGAAGTCGGGCCGGTGACGCGGCGCCTGTTCGCGCTATTCGCGCGGCACGTGCAGGGCGGCCCGCGCAATGCGTGACGGGCCGGTTCATGATCGGAGGAAATATCGCCAGCATGATTGACGTTCCGGTTCTCATCGCCGGCGGCGGCCCGGTCGGCCTGTCCGCCTCGCTGTTTCTCTCCCGCCAAGGCATCCGATCGCTGCTTGTGGAGCGCCATCCCGGCACGTCGATCCTGCCGAAGGCGCGCGGCATCAATGCGCGCACGATGGAGATCTACCGCCAGTTCGGCATGGAACAGGCAGTGCGCGACGCCGGCCTGGCGCCGGAGCGCACCGGGCTGATCGTGTGGACGGAAAGCCTGGCCGGCCGGGAGGTGGAGCGGCGCGTGCCCGGGCGGATGTCGCCCGCCAACCGTGCCGCCACCGCGGTGCCGAACTGCCTGTGCGCGCAGGACGACCTGGAACCGGTGCTGCGCCGCTTCGCCGCGGCCGAAACCCTGGCCGAGCTGCGCTTCAACACGGAGATGATCGAGGCGCGGCAGGACCCGGACGGCGTTGTCGCAACGTTGCAGGATCGCGTCAGCGGCGCCGAGATTCTGGTGCGCGCGCAGTACCTGATCGCCGCGGACGGGGCGCAAAGCCGGGTTCGCCGCATGATGGGCGCGCGGATGATCGGCCAGGAGGGTGTCTATGACAGCGTCAACATCCTGTTCAACGCGGATCTGCGGCCATGGACGGCGGATCGCCCGGCGGCGCTGTATTTCGTCGAGCAATCCGATCTGCGCGCCACGTTCCTGACGATCAACGCGTCGGACCGTTGGGGATTCCTGATCCACAGCCTGAAGCATTACGGCTACACCCCGGCGGATTTCACGCCGGAGTGCTGCACGGCGCTGATCCGCAAGGGGGTCGGCGTGGCGGACCTGCCGGTGCGCGTGCTGGGCGTGAGCGCGTGGGAGGCGTCGGCCGTCGTCGCCGACCGCTATCGCGACGCGCGGATGTTTCTGGCAGGAGACGCAGCGCATGAGATGCCGCCGACCGGCGGATTCGGCATGAACACCGGCGTGCAGGACGTCCATAATCTGGCCTGGAAGCTGGCCGCGGTGCTGCACGGCCAGGCGGATGCGGTATTGCTCGACACCTATCACGCCGAGCGGCAGCCGATCGGCGTGGCCATCACCCAGGCGAGTCTTGAAAACTCGCTGTCGATGGGGCGAACGGCGCGGCAGGATAGCGCGAAGCTGCCGCGCGCGGCGTTTTTGAGCGAGCAGGGGTTGATATTCGGGGCGGCGTACGAGTCGGGGGCGGTGGTGGCGGATGGCACGGAGGCACCGGTGCTCGATGATCCGGTGACGCAGTACGTGCCGTCGGCGCGGCCGGGGTGCCGGGCGCCGCATGTCTGGTTGCGGCGCGACGGTGCGCCGGTCTCGACGGTTGATCTGTTCGGGCCACGCTTTGTGGTGCTGACCGGTGGTCGTGGCGGCGCGTGGCTGGATGCCGCGCGGCGTCTGGCGGGTCCGTCGCGGCCGCCGCTCGTCGCGCACATGATCGGCGGCGACGGCGCGCTGGCGGATGGCGACGGCGCATGGGCGGCGGCATACGGCGTGGCGGATGACGGCGCCGTGCTGGTGCGCCCGGATGGGCATGTGGCGTGGCGTTCGGCATCGCGCGCCGATGCGCCGGCGCAGGCGTTGCAGGCGGCGCTGGATGCCGTGCTGGGGCACGGTGCGGTGCGGTCACGCGACGCCCACGGACCAGACGAACGGAGGATATGAAGACCATGATCGACGGCATGCAGATCGGCTTCAACCTGCCGATGAGCGGCGGGATGGCGGACCCGGCTGCAATGGCGCGCGTCGCGCGCGAGGGCGAGGCGCTGGGCTTCGACTATCTGACCCTGACCGACCATGTCGCCATCCCCGACATGGCCGCGCCCGGCTATCCCTATTCGGAATCCGGCGAGTTCTATGGCGCGTCGCCCGGGCATCGGCACGAGCAACTGGTCGCCACGTGCTGGATCGCGGCGAAGACGGAGCGCATCCGGCTGGTGCTGGCGGTGATGGTGGTGCCGCATCGGCCGGCGGTGCTGGCGGCCAAGATGCTTGCCAGCATCGACGTGTTGTCGGGTGGGCGGCTGGTGGTGGGGGTCGGCGCCGGCTGGTTGAAGGCGGAATTCGATGCGGTG
The DNA here is from genome assembly GCA_035535035.1 of Acetobacteraceae bacterium. Taxonomy (GTDB): domain Bacteria; phylum Pseudomonadota; class Alphaproteobacteria; order Acetobacterales; family Acetobacteraceae; genus JASHVB01. The sequence continues at coordinate 845 of DATLQW010000185.1, read as the reverse complement.
GTGACGACACCCTTCGCCGAGCGCGGCGCGGTGACCGACGCGTATCTCGATGCGTTCCGCACGTTGTGGACCGAGGCGCGGCCACGTCTGGACGGGCCGTATGTGAAGATGGACGGGTTGGTGTTCGATCCGAAGCCGGTGCAGAAGCCGCATCCGCCGATCTGGGTGGGCGGCGAGAGCGGCCCGTCGATGCGTCGCGCCGCACGCCTCGCCGATGCCTGGTATCCGATCGGCAGCAACCGCGCGCATCTGCTCGATTCGTTGCCGCGGCTGGAGGCGGGCATCGCGCGGCTGCGGCGGTTGGTGGGGGAGGCTGGGCGCGATCCGGCAAAGATGGGTGTGGTGTATCGCGTGAAGCGCCATGCGCTGCCGATGCCGCCGGCGAGCGACGGCAACCGGCGGCTGTTCTCCGGCAGCATGTCCGACGTCATCGAGGATGTGCGGGCGTTGCGGGCACTGGGCGTGACGGGGTTGGATTTCGATTTCGAGCAGGATGATGCGGATGGGGTGGTTGCCGGGATGCGGCGGTTCCGGGATGAGGTGGTGGGACGGGTTTAGCCCACCGCGCAGCGCATCGGCCCCAGCGTCATGGCCGGGCTCGACGCGGCCATCCGCGCCCCGGTCCGTGCCAGGGGTCTTCGCGCTTCGTGCGTGACGGTTTGTGCGTAGATGGCCGGGTCAAGCCCTACCGTTGTGTGGTCCGTCCTTGCTCAGGGCGGGCCGGTGGCGCTGGCTGCGGCTGTTTGTGGTTCCGGTTGCGGCCACCATTTCGGCCATAGGTAGGCCGGGATGGAGGCCGGTCGGGCGACGGGGATCTCCAGCCACCGCTTCGAACACCACCTTGT